>NZ_JBGCUM010000007.1:0-176353 GCF_054177665.1 Roseateles sp. P5_E8
GTCGCGGGCGGGCAGGCGGGCGACCTGCACGGCGGCGTCCAGCTCGACGACACGGGCGCGCGCCTGGGCCAGCGTCGTCGCGGCATCGTCCACGCGCGACCTGGCCACGAAGCCCTGTCCGAGCAGCTCCTGCTGACGGGTCAGGTCGATGCTGGCCAGGCGCTCGGCGGCGCGGGCCTGGTCCAGCTGCGCGCGGGTCACGGCCAGTTCTGGCGCGCGCCGGCCCTTGTCGGTGTCCTGCGCCTGGGCCTGGGCGCTCTGCACGCGGGCGCGGGCCTCGGCGTCGGCGGCGAGCTCGGGCGTGGCGTCCAGCTCGAAGAGGGCCTGGCCGGCGGCCACCGCTTCGCCAGAGCGCACGGACAGCGTCGTCAACCGGCCCGCCACCGGCGGCGCGATGTAGACCAGCTCAGCCTCGGCATAGCCCGTCCAACCCTCGGGCGGCTTGGGCGCGCAGCCGGCCAGCAGGGCGGGGATCAACAACAGCGCAACTCTCATTGGCATCTCCATCAGACTCCGCTCGCCAGGCCCAGCAGCGCCCATTCGATGCGGCGCTCCAGCGCCGCATCGGACAGCACCTCGTCGTCCACCGCCGCCAGCAGCACGGCCGGCACGGCGTTGACGGCCTTCATGCCACCCACCAGCACCAGCGGCGCGATGACGGCGCCCATCAGGAAGGAAAAGCGCGTCAGCAGCGGCCGCTGCGGCAGGCGGCCTTGCGCCTCGGCCTCCTGCAGCAAGGCCATCAGCACGCCCAGGTGGCGCGGCGCGTTGGCGCGCAAGAAATCTTGCGCCACGGCCTGGCCGGCCTGGGCGTCGGCCCAGACGCGGGCGATCAGCGGCCGGTGCTCGCGCACGAAGCGGCCCACGCCCAGCAGCGCGGCACCCAGCCGCGCCATCACATCGGCCTCGCCCTGGCTGGTCAGCGACAGCACGCTGAACATCTCCTCGTAGTGGCGCTGCAGCAGCGCACGCAGGAAGGCGTCCTTGCTGCCGAAGTGGTAATGGACCATGGCCGGGTTGACGCCGGCCGCCTCGGCCACGCGGCGCACCGACAGCCCGGCGCAGCCCAGCTGCGGGTAGAGCGCGGCGCCGGCGGCGAGCAGCAGCTGATCCTGATCCTGGCCGGGGCGGGGCATGCGGCGGATTATTGGTCAGCTGTTCAATAACGGCAAGCTCACTAGGATGAGACGCACAAAGAAAGACCTGCCCGAGCAGACCTTCAGGAGACACCATGGACCTCGCTACCTGGATGCGCAGCTTCACCATCCGCACCCGCATGCACGGGGCCATCGCGATGGTGCTGCTGATGTTCGCGGCCCTCGGGCTCACGGGCCTGCTGGGCGGCCGGCAGCTGATGGCGCTCAATGTCGACGTGACGACGCACGGCATGCGCGACCTGCAGCAGCTGGGCGCCATCCGCCAGGGCCTGGCTGATGTGCGGCTGGAGGAGAAGCAGATGGTCATCGCCTACGAGGACCCCGACCAGGTGAAGCAGTTCCGCCAACGCTGGGACGCCGCCGCCCAGCGCCTGGCCACGGCGCTGCAAGGCCTGCAGGCCGGCAAGCAGGAGGACATTAAGGCCGTGGCCGCCGAGGCCCTGAAATTCCTGCAGGACTACCGCACCGCCGCCCAGCCCGTGCTCAACCAGATCGAGGCCGGTGGCTTCGACACCGCCAAGGTGGCCGACCGCATGCTGAACCGACCCAAGGCGGCCATGCGCGAGATCGAGCAGCGCGTGGAGAAGGTGTCCGGCCTCATCGAGGCGCAGGCCAAGGCGACGGAGGCCGAGTTCGGCGCCGAGATGGGCCGCATCGGCTGGCGCTCGCTGGCGGTGCTGATCGTCGTGATGGTGCTGGTGGTGCCGCTGACGCTGATCAACTCGACCACCATCACCAGCCCCATGCGCTACGCCGGCAGCGTGGCCCAGTCCATTGCCGGCGGTGACCTCAACAACGACATCCGCATCGTCGGCCGCGACGAGGCTTCGGACCTGCTGCGCGCGCTGGACGCCATGCAGACCAGCCTGCGCGAGCTGGTGCGCCAGGTGAAGACCTCGGCCCAGAGCATAGAGACGGCCAGCAGCGAGGTCGCCTCGGGCAACCAGGACCTGAGCCAGCGCACCGAGCAGGCGGCCGCCAGCCTGCAGGAAACGACCAGCTCCATGGAAGACCTGACCAGCGGCGTGCGCCACGGCGCCGACGCAGCCGGCAAGGCGCGCCAGCTGGCCCAGAGCGCCGCCGAGGTGGCGCGCCGTGGCGGCCAGGAGGTGGCCGAGGTCGTCACGACCATGGATGAGATCAACACCAGCTCGCGGCGCATCGGCGACATCCTGGGCGTCATCGACAGCATTGCCTTCCAGACCAACATCCTGGCGCTGAACGCGGCCGTGGAGGCCGCGCGGGCGGGCGAGCAGGGGCGGGGCTTTGCCGTCGTTGCCAGCGAGGTGCGCCTGCTGGCCAAGCGCTCGGCGGACGCGGCGCGCGAGATCAAGTCGCTCATTGCCGCCAGCCTGGAGCGCACCGAGGCCGGCGCCCGCCTCGTGCAGCACGCCGGGGCGACCATGCACGATATCGTCAGCCATGTGCAGAAGGTCAGCGACATGATTGGCGAGGTGGCCGAGGGCGCGGCCGACCAGAGCGCACGCATCGGCCAGATCAACGGTGCCGTCTCGCAGCTGGACCACACGACGCAGCAGAACGCCGCCCTCGTGGAAGAGTCTGCCGCCGCGGCCGACAGCCTGCGCCAGCAGCTGCAGTTGCTGACCGGCGCCGTGGCGCAGTTCCGGCTGGACGGTCGGTCTTGAACGGCGGCACGATGGGACGCGCCACCGACGAGGGCCAGCGCTTGATGCTGGATCGCCGCCAGGCCCTGGTGATGACTCTGACGGCGGGGCTGGCACCGGGCGCGCATGCCGCCGAGGCGCTGCAACTGGTCAGCGCCGACTTCCCGGCGCTGATCAGCCCGCAGGGCCCGGACGCCCCCGGGCCTCTGGGCGACTTCCTGGTCCAGCTCTGCGCGCTGGCCGGCTGGAGCCTGCAGCCGCAGTTCTACCCCTTCGCGCGGGCCACGCAGATGGCCCGCAGCGGCTCACGTGTGCTGATGGCGCCACTGTCCCGCACCCCCGCGCGCGAAGCCCAGTACCGCTGGCTGCTGCCGCTGTTCGCCCAACGCTATGTGCTGATGGGCCTGCGCAGCCGCTGGCCCACCGGCATAGACACGACCGAGGCGCGCAATGCCACGGTGCTGGCGTTGCGGGGCACCGTCGGCACCGAGAGTCTGCAGCGCCAGGGCTTCACGCGGCTCGCGATGGAGGGCAACTATGCGGCCATGCTGCGTCGCATCGACGAGGGCAGCGCCGACCTGCTCTATGCCGCTGTGCCCGTGGTCACCGCCGCGTTGCGCGCCGCCGGCCGGGACCTGGCGCACTGGGTCCAGGGGGCGAGCTTCGACCAGCACGAGGTCTGGCTGGTCGGCAGTGCCGATCTGCAGCCCGCCGAGGTCCAGGCGCTCGCCGCGGCGCTGGACAAGCTCAAGCGCGATGGCGGGCACCAGCGCCTGCTGCAGCGCATTGGCGCCCAGCCGCCGGGAGCAGCTTCCTAGGCCACTGGCTGGCTCTAGAATCCCGCCACAGCGCCGATTTGTTCCGGATTGCGGGCGCTCTATAAATGCCGCTAAACAGGGCGCTCCGATCAACCGGCGTCCCGCAAGTGGCACCGGTTTTGTTTTATCTGGAGTGGGCCAATGACGGGCCGAAGCGTCGGCGAGGTCTCGCCGCAGAGTTTTCATTTCGACGAACCCCTGCCGCTGCGCAGCGGCGCCAGCCTGCCGGCCTATGACCTGACGGTCGAGACCTATGGCCAGCTCAATGCCGAGCGCAGCAACGCGGTGCTCGTCTGTCATGCGCTGAACGCCAGCCACCATGTCGCCGGCACCTACGCCGGCGAGGCCAAGAGCGAGGGCTGGTGGGACAACCTCATCGGCCCGGGCAAGGCGCTGGACACCGACAAGTTCTTCGTCATCGGTGTCAACAACCTCGGCTCCTGCTTCGGCTCCACAGGCCCCATGCACGTCAACCCGGCCACCGGCAAGGCCTGGGGCGCGGACTTCCCCGTCGTCACCGTGCAGGACTGGGTGGACGCGCAGGCCCGCCTCGTCGAGCGCTTCGGCATCCTCAAGCTCGCGGCCGTGCTGGGCGGCAGCCTGG
Organism: Roseateles sp. P5_E8; assembly: GCF_054177665.1. NCBI lineage: Bacteria > Pseudomonadati > Pseudomonadota > Betaproteobacteria > Burkholderiales > Sphaerotilaceae > Roseateles > Roseateles sp. P5_E8. The sequence goes on from NZ_JBGCUM010000007.1 coordinate 4,205, forward strand.
GCGGCATGCAGGCACTGGACTGGGCGCTGCGCTACCCGGACCGGCTCGGCCACTGCATCGCCATCGCCACCGCGCCCAACCTGTCGGCGCAGAACATCGCCTTCAACGAGGTGGCCCGCCGCGCCATCGTGACGGACCCCGACTTCCACGGCGGCCACTTCTACGAGCACGGCGTGGTGCCCAAGCGCGGCCTGCGCGTGGCGCGCATGATCGGCCACATCACCTACCTGAGTGACGACGTCATGGCCGAGAAGTTCGGCCGCGAACTCAAGGGTGGGGCGCTGGGGTATTCGACGCAGGAGATCGAGTTCCAGATCGAGAGCTACCTGCGCTATCAAGGTGACAAGTTCAGCGACTACTTCGACGCCAACACCTATCTGCTCATCACCCGCGCGCTGGACTATTTCGACCCGGCCTCCGAGCATGGCGGCGACCTGACGCGCGCCTTTGCCACCGCGCGGGCCAAGTTCCTCATCGCCAGCTTCACGACCGACTGGCGCTTCTCGCCGCAGCGCTCGCGCGAAATCGTCAAGGCCCTGCTCGACAACCGGCTGGACGTCTCCTACGCGGAGATCGACGCCCCCCACGGCCACGACGCCTTCCTGCTGGACGACCCGCGCTATCACGGCGTGCTGCGCGCCTACTTCGCGCGCATCGCTGCGGAGCTGGAGCGGCCTGCGGCTCTTCAATTCAAGGGAGTCGCGATATGAGCTTCGACCCCGCGATTGCGGCTCTCGTGCCGGCCGGCTCACGCGTGCTCGACCTGGGCTGCGGCACCGGCGAGCTGCTGGAGCACCTCATCAAGCACAAGGGCTGCACGGGCTACGGCGTGGAGCTGGACGACGCCAACCTGCTGGCCTGCATGAAGCGTGGTGTCAGCGTCATCCAGCGCAACCTGGAAGAAGGCCTGGCCATCTTCGAGGACCAGAGCTTCGACGTCGTGCTGCAGCTGGAGACCCTGCAGAACCTGCGCAACGCCGAGGCCATGCTCAAGGAGACGGCGCGCGTCGGCAAGATGGGCATCGTCAGCTTCCCCAACTTTGCCCACTGGCCCAACCGGCTGCAGGTGCTGTTCGGCCGCATGCCGGTCACGCGGGCGCTGCCCTACGAGTGGTACGACACACCCAACATCCGCGTCGGCACGCTGGCCGATTTCGCCGTGCTGGCACGCAAGAACCGGCTCAAGATCCTGGACAGTTTCGGGCTGCAGAACGGCGCCATCGTGCGCACCATGCCCAACCTGATGGCCAGCGTGGCGGTGTTCAAGTTCGAGCGCGAGTAGCTCGAATAGAGCCGGCGCGGCCCAGCACCAGCAGGCCCGCCAGCCACAACGCCAGCGTGGCCGGCTCGGGAATGGCGGCGGGAATGGACAGCGTCACGCCGTGTGCCGAGAACAGGACCGAGGCGCCGCTGCCACCGCCTTCGATGGCGTAGGCAAAGCTGCTGCCGAACTCGCAGCCGCTGCCGCAGTCCAGCAGCGACAGCTCGGCAAGGCTGGCGCCGCCGACGTCGGTGCCGAGCTTGAAGAGCACGGTGCCGTTGAGCAGCATGTGGTCGGCCTTGACGAAGTCGAAGGCGAGCTGGCCGTCGCTGCTGCGCTCCACTTCAAGTTCCAGCACGCCGCCAGGCAGCAGCGTGAAGCCACCGTGGATGGTGAAGGTGCCCGGGCTGTGCGCCGGCTTGAAGCTCGCCGTGCCCGGGCCGCCACCGACGAAGAGCTCGCCGTTGATGAGGCCGGTGCCGGAGAGCACGCCGCCAATCAGTTCGACCTTGCCGGTGCTGTCCGGGAAGGCCGCGTTCGCCGTGGTCGTCAGCGTGCCGTCGACGATCAAACGGCCACCCTCGATCCTCACGCCGCCCTGGGCCATGTCGCCGTCGACCTGGGTCGTGCCGGCCGTCTGCAGATAGCTGCCACTGCCGGTCAGGCCGTGGAAGGGCAGCGGGCCCACCACCTTGACGGTGCCGGTGTTGGTCAGTTGGCCGTCGTTCCACAGCACGGTGTTCACGTCCATGTAGCCGGCGTTGAAGATCTGGCCGCCGCGCTGGTTGGTGACGGACTGCGAGATGTAGAGCGTGCCGCGGTTGTCGATGACGCCGGAGTTGCTCGTCGGTTGCCCGAAGGCGAGGATGCCGGCCGGCGCCACGTCGACGCGTGCGCTGGCGGCGTTGTCGAAGTAGGCGTTCTGATGATCGATGTCGTTGGTGAACAGGAAGTAGCCCACGACGGCCAGCCTGCCCTCGTTGCGGAACGTCACCGAGCGCATGACGCTGGCCCATTCGTTGGGCGTGTAGGTGGCGCGGTTGACCAGCGTGCTGCCGGGCAGCATTTCCAGGTGGTCCAGCATTGCCGCCGTCTGCGTGAAGTCGGCTTCCAGCGTCAGCGTGCCGGCGACGCGCAGGATGCCTGCGGTGAAGTCGTAGCTGGCGCCTGCGGCCAGGGTCAAACCGTCGCCGCCATCGGCCAACACGTTCACCACGCCGCTGTTGGCGATCTGCCCCTGGGCCAGCAGGCGGCCGCCGATGTCGAGCGTGCTGGTATTGGTCAACGTGGAGCCGGCCTCCAGCACCGAGGTGCCCAGCAGCCGGGTGATGCCGTCGTTGGTCAGCGCGCCGCCGGTGCGGTTGTTGAACTGCCCCTGGCTGACCAGCGTGACGCCGGCCTCGTTGCCGACGCGGGCGTAGTTGTTCAGCGTGCCGTCGTTGTGCAGCGCGCCCTGGTTGGTCAGGTCGCCGTAGTTCTCGATGTTGCCGGATACGGCATTGGTCATCACGCCGGAGGCGCCATTGATGAAGCTGGTGTAGTTGAGAACGAACAGCAGATTGTTGAATGTGCCGTCGTTCTGCAGGGTGCCGCGGTTGGTCAGCTGCCGGACGTTGTGGAAGCTTCCCCGCGCGCCGTTCGTCAGCAGGCCCCAGTTGTCCAGGCCCGCGTCCTGCACCCAGGTGTTGCCGCTGAGGTCACTGGCGCCGTTGATGAAAGTTCCCACGACCTGGTCAAACAGGGTCAGCGAGCCGCTCTCCCGAACCACCAGATAGGTCAGGTTGCAGGCGTTGATGTTCAGCGTCAGCGTGGCAGTGATGACCTGGCCCACATCATCCGCAAAGCTGCTGTTGCAGGCGGCCGTGGCGGCGCCGCCCGCGGCGGCCAGCGACGCGGCGAAGGTCAAGGCGGCGACACGGCGGAGCGCGGAGTTGGGCATTGCGGGTTCCTGACGGTGGGTTGGATGAAGCGAGCCGCTCAATGTCTTTCGAGTATGCGAGCGGGGCATGCGCTGCGACGCCGCCACTCAAGCCGGCCTCCCCTCGGTTATGGAGGATGGCGGCCTGCTTGTCATGCGCTGATTGGGTGATGCCGACCAGGGCCTGTAAACACGACGGCAGTGGGTCGCGAAGGCGATCCGCCAGGGGCCAATCAAGGCGCAGCGCGCTGCTCGCATTGACCTGCTGCGCAGTGCCATCGAGGACCTGCGGCTGACGAACGACTCGCTGGAGCACGAGCTGGCCAGGCTGCGCACGCGCGTGGGCCACCGACTGGAGAGCGCCGCGCTGAAGCTGGAATGGCAGATGGCCGACACGCCGCCGCTGCCCTGTCTGGAGCCGGCACTGGCGCTGCAGGCGCTGCGGCTGATTCAGAAGGCGATGATCAGTGTCATCAAGCATGCGCAGGCGCGCACGCTGAGCCTGTCGGCGCGGCAGGAGGGCGATGCGCTGGAGGTGCGCATCGAGGACGACGACCCTGGGTGCAACGCTGCACGGGGCGAGCGCCCCCGCGAGGGGACGCGGGTCAGCCCGCAGCTGCCGCTGCGACCCGCGTCAGCGGGCGGCCTGGAGTGACGCCTTCTTGGCGTGCTTCTTGTGCTTGGCCTTGCCGGCCTTCTTGCCTGCCTTCTTGCCGGTCTTGGCCTTGACCGTGCTGCTGGCGTGGCTGCTGTCCTGGTGCTTGGCCACGCGGGCCTCGGCGGCCGGGGCCAGGAAGGCGATGGCGAGGGCGGCAGCGGTGAGCAAGGTCTTCATGGCGGTCTCCTGAAAGTGTTGGGGCGAGGGTAGCGCAGCGGCAAGCGTTCAATTGCCTTTACGGATGGTGTGGCCGTCGTCGGTGCGTTCGTCGTCCTTGAAGACGCCCTCCCAGCGGTCGCCGCTGGGCCAGTAGAAGATGCCGGTGCCGTGCTTCAGGCCGCCCGCCCAGGCGCCTTCGTAGCGCTCGCCGCTCTTCCAGGCGTACTTGCCTTCGCCATGCGCCTTGCCGAGCTCGAACGTGCCTTCGTAGATGTCGCCGCTCGGGAAGATCATGCGGCCCCGGCCATGCGGCAGGCCGCCGCTGAGCTGGCCTTCGTACTGGTTGCCGTTGGCAAAGCGCATCTTGCCCGTGCCCTGCGGCTTGTCGTTGACCCAGTCGCCCTCGTAGCGCTGGCCGCTCATCCACACATAGCTGCCCTTGCCGTGCGGCAGGCCCTGGCGGATCTGGCCGGTGTAGACATCGTTGGAGGCATAGGTCATCTTGCCTTCGCCGTGCGGCTGGCCCTCCACCAGCGTGCCCTCGAACTGGTTGCCGTTGGCAAACACCATCAGGCCGCGGCCGGTGGCGCGGTCGGTCACCCACTCGCCCTTGTAGCGCTGGCCGTTGGCCCAACGAATCTCGCCCACGCCGTGGCGCTGACTGCGCACCAGCGGGCCTTCGTAGACATCGCCGTTCTTCCACTCGACGCGGCCGGTGCCGGTGACGGTGTCGTCGTCGTTGCGCACGAACTGGCCCAGGTAGCGCGTGTCGCCGGCGGTGCGGTCGAAGAGCTTGGGTTCGGGCGCGGGTGCGGTGGCTGTTGGCACGGGGGCGGGTGTGGGTGTCGGTGTGACGGCCTTGGCCAATGGCACGACCGGCACGCTGGCGGCCTGGCGCATCGGTGTGGTCGCGGCGGCAGCCGCCGCAGTGGCTGCGATCGCTGGCGCACCTGCCGGCTTGCCTGCGCTGCCGGCAGGTGCAGCCGTCGGCTTAGGCGCAGCGGCCACGGCGGTCGGCGGCGGCGCCCCGGGTAGCGGCGTCGAGACCCAGGGCGTGCCGCGCTCGCGGGCCAGGGCCTGGGCGTTGTTCATCGCCAGCTCCTGGGCGCTGCCCTTGCACTGGCCGGCAGTCTCGCGCCACAGCGTCTCGCCGATCTGGCTCTGCGTCTGACGCTCGGCCAGCGGCAGCGCGGCGGCGCTGTTGCGCAGCTTGCCGGAGAACTCCCGCGCCCGCTCGAAGGGCGGGGCGCAGAACTCGGCGTTGTGGCCGTCGATCTCAGCCTGCTCGCGGCGGCGCTGGGCGGTCTGCTGCTGGCTGCCGTTGCACTGCTCGGCGGCCACTTCCCACATGCCCTCGGACTTGCGATACAGGCTCGCGGCCTCGGCAAAGCGGCGCTCGCTGAAGGCGCCGCGCGCCAGCTCCTGCAGCGCGCCGGCATCGCGGTGGGCGTTCTCGCACTGGCTGCCGGCCTGCAGCTTCTCGGCCAGCGCGTCGTGGGCCTTCTGGCTGTCGGCCAGGTTGCGCTGGGCGCGCTCGCGGGCGCGGCCGTCACAGGTGGCGATGGCCGCACCCCATTGCGCCACCGCCTCGTCGTAGAGCTTGACCTGGACTTGCAGCGGCTGGTTCTGCGACTGCGCCGTGGCGGCCTTCAGGTCGGCCGAAAGCGCGCGGCTGGTCAGCTGGGGGCAGCTGGGCGGCGGCGGGGCGGGCGCCACCTGGGGCTCGGAGGCGGCGGGCTCGGGGGCGGACGCAGCCGCGTCGGGCGCGGAAGCTGCCGAGGCTGCGGGTTCGGGCGGCGTCTGGGCCCGGGCGGCGGTGGCCGTCAGCAGTGCCACGCAAAGGAGGAGGGCAAGCTTCATTACTTTTTGCGCGCGCCGGACTCGGCTGGCATGTCCAGCATCGCGTCGATGAGGCCGCGCGAGAAACGTCCTGCGCCGGGGTCGTCGGGGTTGTCGAAGGAGAAGGTGGCTTGCGTGGACGCCAGCGGCATGGCGCCGATCTCGGCCACCAGCGCGTCGGGGCGGAAGCCGCCGAGGATGGCCGTGATCTCGCGTTCGAAGCCGCGCGCGGCGGCCACCTTGTTCAGCGCGGCCAGGCGGTCGGCGTCGAACAGCAGCGCGTTGGACGCCAGGCTGCGCTCCAGCAGCTTCTGGTGCAGCGTGAAGCCGGCCAGCGGCGGCGCGCCCAGGGCGGCCATGCGCGAGAAGGCCCAGGCGTCCGCCTTCTCGAAGGCAGTGGCGGCAATACGCGAGATGCCCGACAGCGAGCCGCGGTTGGCGGCGGCCGCCTGCATGACGTTGAGCACCTGCTGGCGCGTGAGTTGCGTCGCAGCGTCCACCAGGCCTTCGCGGATCTTCTGCGTCGCCAGTGCCCGGCCCTGCTCGATGAGCTGCTGCTTCAGGAAGTCGGTGGCGACGTTGGCCGCAGCGCTCTTGGCGGCGGAGATGGCCGCGTCGGCCGCGAGTGCAGCGGCCTTCACGCCCGAGGCCAGCGTGGCCAGGTTGTAGAGGGTGCCGGCGATCTTGATGGCGTAGTGATACGTCTTCATGCGCGCCCCGCCTTCTTCGGAGATGCCCTGTGTCCACAGCACGGCCCACAGTGCCTCGTCGGGCGTGGGTTCGGCCTGCAGCACCTCCAGCGGGTGCAGGCTGAGCAGCCAGTGGTAGTCCTGCAGCTGCGGCGTGTTGGGCGGCGCAAAGCGCGTGTAGCCGCGGCAGACCTCGAAGGGCTTGACGAGCACGGTCTTGCCAGCAATGGTGCCAACGTTGAAGGGCTTGCCGGCGTCGCGCACCTCGGCCAGCCACTCCAGCAGCTTCTCGCCGTCGTCGCTGGCCTTGTCGCCGATGCGGTTCAGCCGCGTGCCCACGGGCAGGGGCGAGTCCTGGGTCACGGCGATGAGGGTCAGTCGCTCGTCCACCTGCAGGGCGCGCGCCCAGGCGACGCGGTCGTTGTCGCTCCAGCCCTCGCTGGTGGCAACGGCAAAGGGCAGCTCCCATTGCTTGTCGCACTCCTTGTCCTTGAGCGCGGCGCTGCGGGCGATGGCCGGGCGGATCAGGCGCTCGCCGGCGCCATAGGCGCGCATGCCGGCCAGCAGCGTCTCGTCGACCCTGCGGCCGTCATCGACGGTGAATTTGGGGCCGGAAGCGCAGCCCGTCAGCAGCGCCAGAAGAGCGATCAGTAACAAGCGGTTCATTGATGCCGAGCCTAAGCGGTCAACAAGACGAACGTCGCCCGTAGTTCTACGGAGCGGGTGTGGAGCCTGTCTCACAGACGCCTAAACTTGTTGGCTGCGCCACAAGCGCCTGCCGCCTGAAGGAGACCGCCATGAACGCTCGAGACCCGAACCTGCCCTTGCAAGCCGACGAAGCCACGGCGTTGGGCGACTTTGCCGCCCGCGTCTGGGACGAAGAGATCGTCCCCGCGTTGACCGACTACATCGCCATCCCGGCCAAGAGCCCGATGTTCGACGCCGACTGGGCGGCGAACGGCCACATCGACAAGGTGCTGACGCAGGCCGCCGCCTGGGTCGAGGGCCAGAAGGTCGCCGGGCTCAAGCTGGAAGTCATCCGCATCCCGGGCCGCACGCCGGTGATCTTCTTCGAGGTGCCGGGCACCAAGGCCGGCAACGATGACAGCATCGTGCTGTACGGCCACCTGGACAAGCAGCCCGAGTTCAGCGGCTGGCGCAACGACCTCGGCCCCTGGACGCCCAAGTACGAGAACGGCCTGCTCTACGGCCGCGGCGGTGCGGACGACGGCTACGCCATCTACGCGTCCCTCACGGCCATCATGGCGCTGGACAAGCAGGGCATCCCGCGCCCGCGCTGTGTCGGCCTCATCGAGACCTGCGAGGAATCCGGCTCCTTCGACCTGCCCGCCTATCTGGACGTGCTGCGTCCCCGCCTGGGCAATGTGTCCCTGGTCGTCTGCCTGGACTCGGGCGCCGGCAACTACGACCAGCTCTGGCTGACGACCTCGCTGCGCGGCATGGTGTCGGGCGTGCTCAAGGTGGAGGTGCTGACCGAGGGCATCCACAGCGGCGACGCCTCGGGCTGCGTGGCGTCGAGCTTCCGCATCCTGCGCCATGTGCTGGACCGGTTGGAAGACAGCAAGACCGGCCGCCTGCTGCCCGAGAGCTTCCACTGCGAAATCCCCGGCGCACGTCTTGACCAGGCCCGGGCGACGGCGGCCATACTCAAGGACGAGGTCTACAAGCGCATGCCCTGGGCCTGCGGCGCGGACGGCGGCCCGGTGCTGCCGGTCACGACCGACCCGGTCCAGGTGCTGCTCAACCGCACCTGGCGGCCGACGCTGTCGGTCGTCGGCGCTGACGGCTTCCCCGAACTGAAGAACGCTGGCAACGTGCTGCGCCCGCACACGGCCTTCAAGCTGAGCCTGCGCCTGCCGCCGCTGATCGACGGCAATGCCGCTGCGCTGGAGTTGAAGACGCTGCTGGAAGACAACGCGCCCTACAACGCCAAGGTCACCTTCACGCCCGACGGCCGGGCCGGGGCTTATGGCGCCACCGGCTGGAACACGCCCGAGCTGTCGCCCTGGCTCAGCCGGGCGCTGAACGACGCCAGCCAGGCCCACTTCGGTGCGCCGGTGGGCTATATCGGCCAGGGCGGCACCATCCCGTTGATGAGCATGCTTCAGAAGGGCTTCCCCAAGGCGCAGATGATGGTTTGCGGTGTGCTGGGCCCCAAGAGCAATGCCCACGGGCCCAACGAGTTCCTGCACGTGCCCTACGGCAAGCGGCTCACCGCCGCCGTGGCCCAGGTCATGGCCGCCCACCCCTGAAGGAGTTCAGCAAAGAATGGACCAGCTCCGCGCCATCAAGGTTTTCGTCCGCGTCATTGACGAGGGCAGCTTTGCCGGCGCGGCGCGGGCGCTGGACCTGGCGCCGGCCGTCGTCACCCGCCTCATTGCCGAGCTGGAAGACCATCTCGGCACGCGGCTGCTGAACCGCACGACGCGCCGCCTGTCGCTGACCGAGATCGGCGAGGCCTACCTGGAGCGGGCGCGGCGCATCATGGCCGACGTGGACGAAGCCGCCGCCCTGGCCGCATCGGCCACTCAGGAAGTGCGCGGCCTGCTGCGCATCCTGTGCCCGCCGGCCATCGCCGTGCACCAGCTTGCCAAGCACCTGCCCAAGTTCCACCGCGACTACCCGCTGGTGACGCTGGAGATCACGTCGCCCGGCCCGGTCGACACGGTGGACGACGCCTATGACCTGACCATCTTCCTGACCCGCGAGCTGCCGGATGGCGAGTTCATCGCCCGGCGCCTGGCGCGCAGCGAATTCATCATGTGCGCCTCGCCCGACTACCTGGACCAGCGCGGCCGGCCCCAGCACCCGCACGACCTGAAGCAGCACGACGCCCTGCTGCCGCCCACAGCGGCGCTGCAACGCGGCCTGACGCTGCAGCGCGGCGACGGCCAGGAGGAGATCACGCTGCCCATCGTCCCGTCGCGCGCCGCGCTGTCGACCACGCACATGGACACCAACTACGCCGCCGCCCTGCACGGCCTGGGCGTGGCCGGCCTGCCCAGCTTCATGGTGGAAGACGCGCTGTTGGAGCAGGCGCTGGAGCGCGTCATGCCGCAGTGGCGGCTGTTCGGCACCACGCTGTGGGCCGGCATGCCGACGCGCAAATACGTGCCCGCGCGAACGCGGGCCTTCCTGGACTTCCTGCTGGAAATCTTCGGCGGCGAGGACAAGGACCCGTGGCTGGTGGCCGCGGGTTGCGCGACCTGCCCGTAACTACCGCAGGCTGAAGCCCAGGTCGAAGAACTCCGGGTATTTGGCTTCCATCGCCCGCTTCAGGAACCCCAGCGCGACATAGCGGGCCGATGTCTTGGCGATGAGCGCGAGCAGCCGGCGTTCTTCCGCGTGCCCCTGGCCCAGCAGCGTCAGGTGTTGCCGAATAGCGCTCCACTCGATGCGACGCCAGTACTCGCCGAAGTCGGCCTCCAGTTCCTCGTCGAGCACGCCAGCGGCGCGGCAGGCCTGCCAGTGGCGCACGGCCCAGTCGATCTCTTGCGCCTCATCCCAGGCTTGCCAGGCCTGCTCAGGCGGGCGCAGCAGCGCGGCCAGCGCGTCGGTCGGGCTGCCCTGGGGTGCGTCGGCGACAAGGCGTTGCAGCACGACGTCCAGGCCGCTGTCCGCCACACGGGCCAGGCCGGCAGCCAGCGCGGCCGCGTCGGGTGGCACGAGCTCGGGGGGCTGTTCCAACAGCCGGGCGCAGGCGGCGCGCATCAGGGTGTCGGCTTCGGTGGAAGATGTCATGGGAGAAAGCCCTCGTGGATAATGAATTTTAAGAAGCCGGCCCCGGCAATCTCCCCAGTTTCGCGCCCTTGCCGCCTGTGCCGCGCCCGTCCCGCACCCCCCACCTCGCCCCGCTGCCCACCCTGATCGCCCTGGCCCTGTTCGCCTGGGGGCCGGCGTCTGCCCGGCCGGCTGAAGAGACCCTGTCGCTGCGCGGCAGCCGCGTGCTCAGCGCGCCGGCCAAGGTGGCGGTCAAGCCGGCCCTGGTCATCAGCGCCGACAAGCTCACCGCCCAGGCCGATCAAATGGCCGAGGCCTCGGGCGACGTGGAGTTGCGCTACGGCGAGTTGCTGCTGAACGGCGACAAGCTGAACTACCGCGTCGTCGACGACCTGGCCCGCGCCGAGGGCAACGTCCGCATCAACCACAACGGCAATGTCTTCTCCGGCCCGCTGCTGCAGCTCTACGTCAGCCGCTTCGAGGGTGAGTTCCTGACGCCCAGCTTCTTCCTGAAGGCCACTGGCGGCGCCGGCAAGGCCAAGGTCGTCAGGTTCCAGGACAGCCAGCACCTGAGCGCCACCGACGGCAGCTACAGCAGCTGTCCGGCCGTAGAGAACCAGGAGCCGGCCTGGCAGATCACCGCCAAGCAGCTGCGCCTGGACCTGGCCGCCAACGAGGGCGAGGCCGAGGGCGCGGTGCTGCGCTTCCTGGGCGTGCCCATTCTGGCGGCGCCCTCCTTCAGCTTCCCGCTGAGCTCGGCACGCAAGTCGGGCTGGCTGCCGCCCAATATCTTCCTGGACAACCGCAGTGGTCTCGAGCTGGGCGTGCCCTATTACTGGAACATCGCGCCGCAACGCGATGCCACGGTGGCGCCCTTCATCATGACCAAGCGCGGCGTGGGCGTGGATGGCGAGTTCCGCTACCTGGAGCCCGGCCACGCCGGCCGCATCAACGTCGACGTGCTGCCCAGCGACCGCGTCTTCGGCCATTCGCGCTGGAGCTTCAAGTTCAACAACGATGGTCAGCTCGGCGACTGGCGCTATCGCCTGAAGAGCGAGCGCGTCTCCGACGACGACTACTGGAAGGACATGTCGCGCCGCGTCGAGAGCCAGACGCCGCGCCTGCTGGCCAGCGACCTGAACATCAGCCGCCACCGCGAGCTGTCCTGGGGCGTCATCGACACCTATGCCCGCGTGCAGCGCTGGCAGACATTGCAAGGCGCCGACGCCCTGGCCCGGTTCGACTCGCCCTACCAGCGCAGCCCGCAGGTCGGCATGCGCGTGACGACGGCGGCCGACGAGGCCGTGCTGGACAGCTTCCGCCCCTGGGGCCGCAAGGCGCGGCTGGAGGGCGGCCTTGAGCTGGAATACAACCGCTTCGACCTGCCCGGCTCGGCCCAGCCCGGCCAGCCGCGCGGCGGCCAGCGCATGCACGCGCTGGGCCATGTGGCCGCGCCTCTGGGTGGCGAGGCCTGGTGGTTCATCCCCCGCCTGTCGGTCAACGCCGCCAGCTACAACCTGGATCAGCCGCTGGACGATGGCCGCCGCCGCATGGGCCGGGTCATCCCGACGCTGAGCGTCGACCACGGCTGGGTCTTCGAGCGCGACACCAAGCTCTTCGGCCGCGACATGCGCCAGAGCCTGGAGCCGCGTGTGCTGTACGTGAACACGCCATTCCGTGACCAGGCCACGCTGCCCAACTTCGACGCCGCGGCCAAGGACTTCAACTTCGACTCCATCTACACCGACAACCCCTTCTCGGGTGTCGACCGGGTGTCGGACCTGCATGCCGTCAGCGTCGGCGCCACCAGCCGCTGGGTCAGCGCCGCGCAGGGCGAGGAGATCCTGCGCGTCGGTGCCGTGCAGCGCTTCCTGTTCCGCGACCAGCGCATCACGCCCGACGGCCAGCCCGTCACCCAGCGCTTCTCCGACCTGCTGCTGGCCGCCGCCGCCCACCTGGACGAGAAGTGGTGGGCCGACAGCACGCTGGAGTTCAACCCCGAGACCAACCGCTCGGTACGCTCGGTCGTGCGGGCGCGCTACTCGCCGGGGCTGTACAAGACCGTCAGCGTCGCCTACCGGCTGGCGCGCGGGCAGAGCGAACAGGTCGAGCTGGCCTGGCAATGGCCCATCTACGGCACGCCGGTCACGCAGCGCGGCGCGGACAGCCAGGGCTGCGGCGGCGCCTGGTACAGCGCGGGCCGCGTGCAGTATTCGCTGCGCGACAAGCGCCTGACCGATTCGGTCGCCGGCTTCGAGTACGACGCCGGCTGCTGGGTGCTGCGCTTCGGCCTGGAGCGCCTGTCCACCGGCCGTGCCGAAACCAACACCCGGGTCATGCTCCAGCTCGAGCTCGTGGGCCTCAGCCAGCTCGGCTCCAATGCCCTGAAGGTCTTGAAGGACAATGTGCCCGGTTACCGCCGGTTGAGTTCCGACCGCTCGCCGAGTTCAGACTTCCTACCATGATCCATCGCCTAGCTCCTCTCGTTCTGGCCCTGGCCGCCCTCCATGCGGCCGCCCAGACGCCGCCCACGCTGCAGCCGGGGGATTACATCGCCGCCGTCGTCAACCAGGATGTCGTCGCCGCCAGCGAGGTCGTCGCGCGCACCGAGGTGCTGCGCGCCGAAGCGCGCAAGCAGGGCGAGGTCATGCCCGAGACGGCCGGCCTGCGCAAGAAGGCGTTGGAGGCCCTCATCGAGGACCGCGTGCTCGTCACCTACGCCCGCGACAGCGGCCAGAAGATCGACGAGGCCGAGCTGGACCGCGTGGTCGCCAACGTCGCTGCGCAGAACAAGCTGACGCTGGCCCAGCTGCGCGAGCGCCTCAAGGCCGACGGCACGGACTACAAGGGCTTCCGCGAGAACCTGCGCGACCAGATGATGACCGAGCGCGTGCGCGAGCGCGAAGTGCAGGGCCGCATCAAGGTCAGCGACGCCGAGATCGATGGCTACCTAGACAAGAAGCGCGCCGCGCTGGAGCAGGGCGGCCAGGTCAACCTGGCCCAGGTGCTGGTGACCGTGCCCGAGGGCGCGGCCGAGAGCGTCGTCGCCGAGCGGCGTGCCCGCGCCGAAGCCGCGCTGGCCCGCGTCAAGGGCGGCGAGGACTTCGCCAAGGTCGCCCAGGAGATCTCGGAAGACAGCAACAAGGCCAAGGGCGGCGAGATCGGCATGCGCCCGGCCGACCGCCTGCCCGACCTCTTCGTCTCGGCCATCAAGGACCTGAAGAGCGGCCAGGTCGCGCCCGCACTGCTGCGCAGCGGCGCGGGCTTCCACGTCATCAAGGTCGTCGAGCGCCAGGGCGCTTCGTCGCTGACGCACAGCCAGCAGACGCACGCCCGCCACATCCTGCTGCGCCCCTCGGCACAGCTCACCGCCGAAGTCGCCGGGCGCCGCCTGGCCGAGATGAAGCGCCAGATCGAAGCCGGTCAGGCCAAGTTCGAGGACCTCGCCAAGGCCAACTCCGAGGACGGCAGCGCCGAAGCCGGCGGCGACCTGGGCTGGATGGGCGCCGGTGGCTTCGTGCCCGAGTTCGAGGAAGCCATGAACGTGCTGGCGCTGAACGGCATCTCGGGTCCCGTCATGTCGCGCTTCGGCGTCCACCTGATCCAGGTGCTGGAGCGCCGCAGCGTCGAGATCGACCCCAAGCAGCTGCGTGAGCAGGCCCGTGGCGCGCTGCGCGAGCAGAAGTACGACGAGGTCTACCAGGACTGGGTCAAGGAACTGCGCGCCAAGGCCTTCGTCGAAGTGCGCGAATGGCTCGACTGAGCGGCGCCCACATCCCGCGCAAGCGCTTCGGCCAGCATTTCCTGGCCGACAAGGCGCTGATCGAGGCCATCGTCGACCTCATCGACCCGCAGGCTGGCGAGACCCTCGTCGAGATCGGCCCAGGCCTGGGTGCGATGACGCTGCCCATCCTGGCGCGCTACAAGCCGCTGACCGTCATCGAGCTCGACCGCGACCTGGCCGCGCGGCTGCGCAAGCGTGATGACGTTGAGGTCATCGAGAGCGACGTGCTCAAGGTCGACTTCAAGGCATTGGCCGCCGCCAAGGGCGCGAAGCTGCGCGTCGTCGGCAACCTGCCGTACAACATCTCCACGCCCATCCTCTTCCACCTGCTGGACGCGGTGGATGATGTCGTCGACCAGCATTTCATGCTGCAAAAAGAAGTCGTCGACCGCATGGCCGCAGCGCCCGGCCGCAAGGACTACGGCCGCCTCAGCGTGATGCTGCAATGGCGCTACGACATCGAGTCGGTGCTGGACGTGCCGCCCGAGTCCTTCGACCCGCCACCGCGCGTGGATTCGGCCATCGTGCGCATGGTGCCGCTCAAGACCCCGCCGGCGGTCGACCCCAGGCTGCTGGGCGCCGTCGTCACCAGCGCCTTCTCGCAGCGCCGCAAGCTGCTGCGCCACAGCCTGGGCCGCTGGCTGACCGAGCGCGGCTACGCCGGCCACTTTGACCTGCAACGTCGCGCCGAGGAAGTGCCGGTCGACGAGTTCATCGCGCTGGCGCTGGAAGTGCCTCAGCAGAAATGAAAAACGGGACCCGAGGGTCCCGTCTCTGTATCGACAGTTCAGCGCTTCAAGCTGCGCTGAGCCACATCGACGTATCGAAGGCACTGCACATCATCGGCATGTTCATGCCGAAGTTGGGGTTGCCAATCGCTGCCTTGGCGCTTTTCGGCGCAGGCTTCTCAATAACCGGGGCCACTTCAGTAGCCCGCTCCCATGACCCGTTATCTTGGGAGCGGGCTACTGAAAAGAATAGAAGCACCTGAACGCTATCTTCCTGTCGGCCCAGTAATCGGCCGTGTCTCGGAAGACATCGAGCAACTGCTCTCGTGCCTCGCGGTCGAAGCGCACGTTGTCTGGCAACTGCTCCAGCACCACGACAAAGCCAGGCTGGCTGCCGGCCTTGTGGACGAGGTCGGTCATGCAGTCATGCAGGGCGTCCAGGTTCTTGCCGAAATGTGTCGGGAACAGGAAGGCCTGCGCGATGCCATCGAGCACATCCTGCTTGGACTGCGCCTCCGACAGGTTGGCGTACAGGAAATGCTGGCCCGCTTCTTGGGCGGCCAACATCAAGTCCTCGACTCGGTAGGCCCGTATGGCCTGCACGATATTGGGACGGACGGTCTGCAAAAGCATGGTCGCGTTCCTCCTTTCAAGTCACAAAACTACTGAACCCCGACTCTCACCGGCCAGCCGAGGCGCGGATGCGCTGGAAGCTGGCATAGTGATCGCCGGTGTAATAACAAACTTCGGGCGCGGTTGGCGGTGAGCCGCCGCAGACGATGCGGCGAGCGCCCCGATTGCGCGCGCCAGGTGTCTTGACCGTGTATTCGCGATAGAAGCCGCGTGCCTTGCGGGGCAGCAGGCGTTCGCGGTTGCCGAACACCACGCCGTCTTTGGCTTGAGGAAACGGGCCGCCGGTGAGGACGAGCCGGTGTGTTTCCTGGGCCTGGACGGGCAGCTCGCTCAGCGCAATTTCGGCCAGAGCGGGCGTTGTGGTGGGCGTTGCTTCCTTGGCTTGCACGCCGCCGGACAAGCCGGACAGCAGCAAGGCGGTGGTGACCGCCGAGGCGCCGGAGCGCGCCAGCCACGAGAGCAAAAACACGGGTTTACCCTGTTCTGAAAACCGATATGGTACCGAAGCGACCCCAAAAGCTCAAGCCGCGACCGGGTGCCGCAGTGCGGAATAAGGTTGTGTGAGCCTGCGCTCACTTTCTGCTAAGTGCTTGTTTTTGCTGAGTTTGTGACGGAGAAATGACGCCTAAACCGGCGTGAAAACTTATGTCAATTGGGGGAGTCCGGGCGGTCTGAGCGCGCCCGGCCCACGGCTTGCGAGGCTTTCAGGCGCGCGCCGCGTTGGCGTCGGCCACGGTCAGGGCCGTCATGTTGACGATGCGCCGCACGGTCGCAGACGGCGTCAGGATGTGCACCGGCTGCGCGGCGCCGAGCAATACCGGGCCGATGGCGATGCCGCCGCCGGCCGCCGTCTTCAGCAGGTTGTAGGAGATGTTGGCGGCGTCAATGTTGGGCAGCACCAGCAGGTTGGCTTCGCCGCTCAGCGGGCTGTGCGGCATCAGCTGCTTGCGGTAGGCGGGGTCCAGCGCGGTGTCGCCGTGCATCTCGCCGTCGACCTCCAGCCAGGGCGCGAGCTGCTGGATCAGCGCCAGCGTGTCGCGCATCTTGATGGCCGAGGGCTTGTCGCTGGTGCCGAAGTTACTGTGCGACAGCAGGGCGGCTTTCGGCGTCAGGCCGAAGCGGCACATCTCCTGGGCGGCCAGGATAGTGATCTCGGCGAGTTGTTCGGCGCTGGGGTCGTAGTTGACATGGGTGTCGACCAGCATGACCTGGCGGCCCGGCAGGATGAGCCCGTTCATGCAGGCATAGGTCTTCACGCCGGCGCGCTTGCCGATGACCTGATCGATGTAGGCCAGGTGAGTGGCCGTCGTGCCCCAGGTGCCGCAGAGCATGCCGTCGACCTCGCCCTTGTGCAGCAGCATCGTGCTGATCAGCGTCAGGCGGCGGCGCATCTCGATTTTGGCGAGCTGTTGCGTCACGCCGCGGCGTTCGGTCATGCGCAGATAGGTCTGCCAGTAGTCGCGGTAGCGGTCGTCGTGTTCGACGTTGACGACGTCGTAGTCGCGACCGTGCTGCAGGCGCAGGCCGAAGCGCTCGCAGCGTTCGGCGATCACCGACGGCCGGCCGACCAGCGTCGGGCGTGCCAGGTTTTCGTCGACGACGACCTGGGCCGCGCGCAGCACGCGCTCTTCCTCACCCTCGGCGTAGGCGACGCGCTTGTTGGGCGCACGCTTGGCTGCGGTGAAGATGGGCTTCATCGTGTTGCCGGAGGCGTAGACGAAGCTCTGCAGCTTTTCGCGGTAGGCGTCCCAGTCCTTGATCGGCCGGGCGGCGACGCCAGAGTCTTCCGCAGCCTTGGCGACGGCCGGGGCGATGCGCATCATCAGCCGCGGGTCGAAGGGCTTGGGGATCAGGTACTCGGGGCCGAAGCTCAGCGTCGCGCCCACGTAGGCTGCGGCGACGACTTCACTCTGCTCGGCCTGGGCCAGGTCGGCAATGGCGTGGACGGCGGCGATCTCCATCTCGACGTTGATCGTCGTCGCGCCGGAATCCAGCGCGCCGCGGAAGATGTACGGGAAGCACAGGACGTTGTTGACCTGGTTCGGGTAGTCGGTGCGGCCAGTGGCCATGATGGCGTCGCTGCGCACGGACAGGACTTCCTCCGGCAGGATCTCGGGCGTCGGGTTGGCCAGCGCAAAGATCAGCGGCTGGGCGGCCATGGTCGCCACCATGTCGGCCTTCAGCACGCCGCCGGCCGACAGGCCCAGGAAGACGTCGGCGCCGGCAATCGCCTCGCGCAGGCTGCGCTGCGAAGTCGGCTGCGCAAACACCGCCTTGTCCGGGTCCATCAGCTCCGTGCGGCCCTCGTAGACGACACCGGCCAGGTCGGTCACCCAGATGTTCTCGCGCGGCAGGCCCAGCTTGACGAGCAGGCCCAGGCAGGCCAGCGCCGCCGCACCCGCGCCCGACGTGACCAGCTTGATCTGCTTGATGTCCTTGCCGACGACCTTGAGGCCGTTCAGGAAGGCCGCGCCGACGACGATGGCSGTGCCGTGCTGGTCGTCGTGGAAGACCGGGATCTTCATGCGCTCGCGCAGCTTGCGCTCGACGTAGAAGCAGTCCGGCGCCTTGATGTCCTCGAGGTTGATGCCGCCGAAGGTGGGCTCCAGCGCAGCGATGCAGTCGACGAGCTTGTCGAGGTCGTTCTCAGCCACTTCGAGGTCGAAGACGTCGATGCCGGCGAACTTCTTGAACAGGACGGCCTTGCCCTCCATGACCGGCTTGGACGCCAGCGGGCCGATGTTGCCCAGGCCCAGCACGGCCGTGCCGTTGGAGACGACGGCGACGAGGTTGCCGCGCGAGGTGTAGCGGAAGGCGTTGGCCGGGTCGGCGACGATTTCCTCGCACGCCGCGGCCACGCCGGGCGAGTAGGCCAGGGCCAGGTCGTGCTGGTTGACGAGCTGCTTGGTGGCCGCGATGGCGATCTTGCCCGGCGTCGGGAACTCGTGATATTCGAGGGCCGCCTGGCGGAGTTGGGCGCGTTTTTCTTCTGGACTTGGCATGGCGGGGGACGAGCAAGGGCCGGCGGCGGGGTGGGAATCATGCCACCGCAGCCGTGCCCGGGGCGATGTGGATCACCGCAGGGACAATGGCCGCATGGGCGAATTCGATCTGATCCGGCGCTACTTCCAGCGTCCCGCGGCTGAAGGTGTCGAGGTGGGCGTTGGCGACGACTGCGCCGTGCTCGTGCCGACGCCGGGCGCGCGCTGGCTGGTCTCCAGCGACATGCTGGTCGAGGGGCGGCACTTCCTGTCGACGGTCGACCCAGCGCGCCTCGGGCACAAGGCGCTGGCCGTCAACCTGAGCGACCTGGCCGCCTGCGGCGCGACGCCGCGAGGCTTCACATTGGCCCTGGCCCTGCCGCGTGTTGACGAAGCCTGGCTGGCCGGGTTCGCTCGCGGCCTGTGGGCGCTGGCCGACGCGAGCGGCTGCCCGCTGATCGGCGGCGATACGACGCAGGGGCCGCTGAACCTCTGCATCACCGTCTTCGGCGAGGCGCCGCCCGGCCAGGCCCTGCTGCGCGGCGGCGCGCGGGTGGGCGACGAGATCTGGGTGTCGGGCCGGCTGGGCGATGCGCGGCTGGCGCTGGAGGTGTTTCGCGGCACGGTGGCGCTGGGCGGCGACGGCTTCGAGACCGTGCGCGCGGCGATGGAGCTGCCGACACCACGGCTGGCGCTGGGTCAGGCGCTGCGCGGTGTGGCGACGGCGGCCATCGACGTGTCGGACGGGTTGCTGGGGGATCTCGGTCACATCCTGGCGGCCTCGGGTGTCGGTGCGCGGCTGGACGTGGACGCGTTGCCGCGCAGCGCCGTGCTGGCCGCCCAGCCTGCCGTGTTGCAGCACACCTGCGTACTGACCGGTGGTGACGACTACGAGCTGGTCTTCACGGCGCCACCCGGCGCGCGCCTGCCGAACGTGGGCGTCGCGGTGACGCGCATCGGTGTTATCGAGACCGAGACCGGGTTGCGCGTCGTCGATGCGCGTGGCGCCGCCGTCGAGCACGGCCTCCGCTCCTTCGACCACTTCGCCTCATGAGCGGCGCACCGATCCGCCCGACCATGGCCTTCATGCTGCGCCACCCCGCGCGCTGGATCGCGCTGGGCTTCGGCAGCGGCCTCAGCCCCAAGGCGCCCGGCACCTTCGGCACGCTGTGGGCCTGGGGCGTGTTCCTGCTCATCTCGCCCTGGCTCACCGACCTCGGCTGGGCCACGCTGATCGGCCTGGGCACGGTCGTCGGCTGGTGGGCCTGCACGCGCTGCGCCCAGCACATGAACGTGCCCGACCCGGGCGCCATCGTCTGGGACGAGGTGCTGGCCTTCTGGCTCATCCTGTGGCTGATCGGCCCCGCGTCCTTGCTCGGCCAGCTCATCGCTTTCGGCCTCTTCCGCTTCTTCGATGCGGCCAAGCCCGGGCCGGTGCGCTGGGCCGACCAGATGTTCAAGTCCGAGCGCGGTGCGCCCATCGGCTGGCGACAGGGCCTGGGCATCCTGATCGACGACTTCGTCGCAGCCGGTTGTACGCTCGCGGTCATCGCGCTCTACCGCTACCTGCTGGGGTGATGCCATGCCGCCTGCCGACCAAGCCGAACTGATCGACCGCATCGCCGTGGCGTTGATGCAGCGACGCGAGCGCATCGGCACGGCCGAGAGCTGTACCGGCGGCCTCATCGCCGCGGCGTGCACTGACCTGGCCGGCTCCAGCCAGTGGTTCGAGCGCGGCGTCGTCAGCTACAGCAACGACGCCAAGGCCGAGCTGCTGGGAGTGCCCAAGGGCTTGATCGCGCTGCACGGTGCCGTCAGTGCCGAGGTGGCCGAGCACATGGCGCGGGGGCTGCTGGCGCATGCGCCCATCGACTGGGCGTTGTCGGTCACCGGCGTGGCCGGGCCCACGGGCGGCAGCGAGGCCAAGCCGGTCGGCACGGTCTGGTTGGCGCTGGTGCATGCGGGGCGACCGGCTCAGGTCTGGCGCGAGAACTTCAGCGGTGATCGCCACGCGGTGCGGGCGCAGACGGTGACGGCGGGACTGGCGGCGCTTTGCGAGGCGCTGGAAGACCGCGACAACTAGGGCCAGTTCAGCCTAGCTTGGCGATGACGCTCTCTGCCGACAGCGTCGAGGTGTCCGGCGGCTGCCAGCTCCGCGCCCAGGCGATGAACTGCTCCTGCGGCATGGGCTTGCAGATGAAGTAGCCCTGGCCCTCGTCGCAGCCCAGCCGCGCCAGCATGGCCCAGGCCTTGGCCGTCTCCAGGCCCTCGGCGACCACCGTCAGACCGAGGTTGTGGGCCAGCTCGATGGTAGAGCGCACGATGCGCGCATCGTCCAGGTCGCGCTCCATGGCCATGACGAAGCTCTTGTCGATCTTGAGCTCGTCCACCGGCAGGCGCTTTAGGTAGGCCAGCGACGAGTAGCCGGTGCCGAAGTCATCGATGGACAGCTTGAAGCCCATTGCATGCAGGTGCTCCAGCGTCGACAGCGCCCGTTCGGGGTCGTCCATGATGGCGCTCTCGGTGATCTCCAGGCACAACGATTCGGCGGGCACATGCAGCGGCGTGATGAGGGCCTCAATCTTGGCCGGCAGGTCCTGGTCCATCAGGTCACGCGTGGACAGGTTGACGGACAGCTGCACCTTCAGGCCCGCGTCTGCCGCCTGCCGCGCAAACCTGGCTGCGTTGGACAGCACCCAGGCGCTCAGCAGGCGGATGAAGCCCGTCTGCTCGGCGAACGGGATGAACTGCATCGGCGGCACCAGGCCGCGCGTCGGGTGCTGCCAGCGCACCAGCGCCTCGGCGCCGATGACGCGGCCGTGCTGCAGGTCGATCTTGGGCTGCAGGAACAGGCGCAGCTCCTCGTTCTCGACGGCATGGCGCAGCTCGGTCAGCAGCGACAGCGATTCCTGGCTGCCGGCGTCCAGCTGCGCGTGATAGATCAGGCTGCCGCATTGGCGCGTCTTGGCGGCATACATGGCCAGCTCGGCGCGGCCCAGCAGCTGGTTGACGTCGTGGCCATGCTCGGGGAAGAGGGCGATGCCGATGCCGGCGCCGAGGTCGATGGTCTCGTTGTCGATGTGCAGCGGGTGCTCGAAGTCCTTCAGGATGGCCAGGGCCGCCTCGCTGGCCGCGTGCGCGTCGGTGTGGGCCAGCAGGATGGCGAACTCGTCGCCCGACAGCCGCGCCAGCACCGAATGCGCCGGCGCGCACAGCGCCTGCAGCCGCTCGGCCACGCTCTGCAGCAGGCGGTCGCCCACGTCGTGGCCCAGCACGTCGTTGACGTGCTTGAAGCGGTCCAGGTCCAGCATCAGCACGGCGCCGGGCGTGTCGCTGTGGGTCAGGTGATGCAGCAGGAACTCGGCGAAGCGCGCGCGGTTGGGCAGCAGCGTCAACTGGTCCACATAGGCGAGGTTGTTGACGAGGGCGTCGCGGCGGCGGATGCCTTCGCGCATGCTCTCCAGCGCGAGGGTCAGCTTGTGCACTTCGTCCAGCCGCGACGTGGAGGGCACGGGCGTGTCGTAGTCGCCGCGCTCCAGCCGCCGCGCGGCGGCGGACAGCGCCTTGATCGGCCCGCTGATGCCGCGCGCCAGCAGCACGCTGACGAGAGCAAAGACGGCCACGCCCAGCAGCGTCAGGCCCAGCAGCACCAGCTGCAGCTGCTGGTAGGGCGCCAGCGCCGCGTCCAGCGAGCGCAGCAGCAGCACGCCCAGGTGCTGCTCGCCATCGAGCAGCGGCACGAAGCGCGCGCGCAGGCGTTCGCCGTCCAGCTCCAGCACGCCGTCGGCCGGCGGCCGGTCGCCCAGCCCGGCTCGCAGCGCGGCGGTGGGGCCGGTGCCGAGGTTGGCGACGATGCTGAGCCAGGGCTGGCCGGCCGGCTGCAGCAGCACCACGCTCTCCAGCTCGGACAGCGCCTTGAGGTCGTCCAGCACCTCATGGTCCAGCTCGAAGCCCATCAGCACCCAGCCCACCGGTGCCGGCGTGCGCACCTGCACTGCGACGACCTGGTAGACCCTGCTGCCCAGCACGGCCAGTGCGGTGCCGTCCTTGTTCTTGACGGTCTGCTGCAGCGCCGTGCCGAAGGAGGCCGCGCCGTCGCGCGTGGCGGTGACGAGATGGAGTTGCACGTCGAAGTAGGCGACCACCGAGGCGCCGATGCGCTCGCCCTGGTTGACGAGGGCGTCCTTGATGGTGTCGACCGTGCCCTCCTCGGCCAGCGACAGGCCGATGGTGGTGCGAAAGCCGTAGTCCTTGGCCAGCAGCTCGGCCGCGTCGTGCAGCTTGCCGGCGCGCTGGTCCAGCAGGCGGCGCAGCACGCGCTCGCCGGTCTGCAGCTCGGCGGCCAGCGAGTCCTCGGCGTTGTGGGTGATGCTGGCGTTGATGGCGACGAAGCTGACCAGCTGCACGACGAGCAGCAGCGCCAGGAACAGGCCGACGATGCGGCCCTCGAGACGGCGCAGATTCAGCCAGGCCGGCAATTGCATCGTGTTGCCGGCCCTACTCGCCGAGCGTCAGCACGCTGGGGCCGCCGCCGGCCGGCACGCTGATCCTGAGGCTTTGCAGCGTGGCCGACTTCTGGCCGGCGTGCCAGGCCTTGACGGCATGCTCGCCGACCGGCAGGTCGAACGTGGCCTGGCCCTTGTCGTCGGTGCGCGCAAAGGTCGCTGTGTCGACGACGATGACGTAGGCACTCATGCGGTCGTGGATGTTGCAGCCCAGGGCCGCCACACCGGGTTTGTCGAACACGATGGGTTCGGTCGGCGTGCCCGAGTACAGCTTGATGTCGATGACCTTGATGGGCGAGATCGAATAGACGTGATGCCGCACGGTGTCGAAGTTCGGGAAGTTCACCGCCGTGCCGGTCTGCACGATGAGAAGCTGGGGTGTGAACTGGCGGTCACGCTGGCCGACCTCAGCCTTGGCCGTGGTCGTCTTGGCGGGCCGGCCCTTGACCTCGACGGCCACCACCGCGCCGGCCAGCGGCTGGCCGCCCGGCCCGCGCAACTGCACGGTGACGGGCACCGCCAGCGCGGCGAGCGGGCTCAGCGCAAGGGCGACAGCGGTGAGATGACGGAGGTTGGGCATGGCGGACGGGGTTGCGCCCCGACGATAGCCCAATCGTGCTCAGCGAACCGTGAGAACTACCCCGGTTTTGCCGCTGGCGGCCTCGGCCAGCATCAGGGCGAAGCGGCGCAGTGCGGCCCAGGGGTTGCTGGGCCAGTCGGGGTGACGCAATCCCTTGACGAGGCCGTCGCAGACCTGGGCGGCCTGCACCAGCGCGCCGGCCTGGGCGCTGTCCAGCCGGGGCGCGATGCGCTCCACCAGCCGCTCCTTGGCGCCCCAGACACGGGCTTCTCGCAGCGCCAGCGGCAGCGGCTTGCCGGCGTCCAGCGCGGCGCGCACGCGGGCCAGCGCTCGCGCGTCTTCGGACAGCGTCCAGTGCACCAGCACGGCCGCCTCGCCCTCGGCCTCCAGGCCGTCGAGCATGCGCAGCAGGCGCGGCACGGCGCCCGAGAGCACGGCCTCGCTGAGCTTGAAGACGTCGAAACGCGCCACGTCCAGCACGGCGGCCTCGATGTGGGCCAGCGTCAGCTCGCCCCTGGGGTGCAGCAGGGCGAGCTTCTGCAGCTCCTGGTGGGCGGCGAGCAGATTGCCCTCGACGCGGTCGGCAAAGAAGGCGAGTGCCCGCTGGCCGTCCTCGCCCTCGGGCACGGACTGGCCCTGGGCCTTGAGGCGCTGGGCCAGCCAGGCCGGCAGCAGGCGGCGCTCGACCGGCTCGACGCGGATGGACGCGCCATTGCCGTCCAGCGCCATGAACCAGGCGCTGGAGAGCTGGGTCTTGTCCAGGCGCGGCAGTGTCACCAGCGTCAGCACGTCGTCGGGCGCGGCCTGGGCATAACGCTGCAAGGCCTCGGAGCCGTCCTTGCCGGGCTTGCCGTTCGGGATGCGGATCTCGATGAACTGGCGGTCGGCAAACAGGCTCATCGCCTGGGCGGCGGCGAGCACCGGTGCCCAGTCGAAATAGGCGCCCGAGACGATGAAGATCTGCCGCTCGCCAAAGCCGTTGGCCCGGGCAGCGGCGCGGATCTGGTCGGCCGCCTCCTGGGCGAGCAGGGGCTCGTCGCCGTGGACGGTGTAGATGCGGGCCAGTCCCTTGCTCAGGTGGGCGCCGAGGCCTTCCGCGCGGAGCTGCATCAGGTGGGGAGTTTCACGGCCGCGAGGCGGCGCAAGACTTGCGCGATGGCGTCGGAATGCATGGCGCCGTAGAGGTTGGCGGCTTCCTGCTCCTTGGCCAGGGCTGCCGTCTCGGTGTAGTTCATGTCGCGCGCCAGGCGCAACTCGACCTTGGGCACCAGCAGCTCGCCGGCCGCCGTGCGGATCATGTAGTCGAACTGCAGGCGCAGCGACCACTCACGCACCTGGCCGACGCTGGTCGACGCGACGACGGTGCGGTCGCGCGACTCGTGCAGCACCTCCAGCACGACCTCGGCGCGGGCCGGGTCGTCCAGCAGCTGCACCGGCGTGCGCCTGATCTGGCGCCTGAGGCCGGCGGCCAGCGGCGAGTTGGGCTCGAAGCCGGTCAGCGCCAGCGTCTTGAACGGCAGCTCGGCTTCTCGGCGCAGCTCGAAGCCGCAGCCGGTGAGGGCTGCGAGGCTGATGAGCGCAAGGCGGCGGTCCATCAGACGACGATGTTGACGAGGCGGCCGGGCACGATGACGACCTTCTTGGGCGGCTTGCCTTCGCTGAACTTGGCGAACTCGGGGTTGGCCAAGGCTGCTGCCTCGATCGCCGCCTTGTCGGCCGATGCCGACACCTTGACCGCGCCGCGCAGCTTGCCGTTGACCTGCAGCATCAGCTCGATCTCGTCCTGCACCAGCGCCGCTTCGTCCACCGAGGGCCAGGGCGCGTCGAGCAGGTCACCCAGCTCGGCGGCGAAGCCCAGGTCTTGCCACAGCTGGTGGCTGATGTGCGGCGTGGCGGGGTAGAGCACGCGCAGCAGCACCGAGAAGCCGTCGCGCACCGCGGCCGACTGGCCTTCCGCCTTGAAGCCTTCCAGCGCATTGAGCAGCTTCATCGCTCCGGAGACGACGGTATTGTACTGCATGCGCTCGTAGTCGTAGCTGACCTGCTTGAGCACGTTGTGCACCTCGCGGCGCAGCGCCTTGCCGTCGCCGCTCAGCGCGGCGTAGTCGGCGCCGCCGGACTTGATCGCATCGGCATTGCGCGCGCCGAAGTTCCACACGCGCTTCAGGAAGCGGTGCGCGCCTTCCACAGCCGCGTCATTCCACTCCAGCGTCTGCTCCGGCGGGCTCGCGAACATGACGAACAGGCGGGCCGTGTCGGCGCCGTATTGGTCGATCAGGGCCTGCGGGTCCACGCCGTTGTTCTTCGACTTGGACATCGTCGTCATCTCGTACGTCAACGGCAGGCCATCGGCCTTCAGCGTGCCGCCAACGATCGCGTCGTGCTCGTTGCGGATGACGTCGACTTCGTGTTCCCAGTAGTAGTTCTTGCCCGCGTCTTCCGGCTTACGGAAGAAGGCGCCCTTCAAGACCATGCCCTGAGTCAGCAGCTTCTCGAACGGCTCGCTGATCGTCACCAGGCCGAGGTCGCGCATCGCCTTGGTCCAGAAGCGCGCGTACAGCAGGTGCAGGATGGCGTGCTCGATGCCGCCGATGTACTGGTTCATGCCAATCCGGCCAGGGTTGGCCTTGTCAGCCCCCATCCAGTACTCGGTGCCGTCCGCGACCATGGCCTGGTCGTTGTTCGGGTCGCAATAGCGCATGAAGTACCAGGACGAATCGACGAACGTGTCCATCGTGTCCGTCTCGCGCTTGGCCGGCTTGCCGCATTTGGGGCAGCCCACGTTCAGGAAGGCCGCGTGCTTGTTCAGCGGGTTGCCGCTGCCGTCGGGGATCAGGTCGTCGGGCAGCACGACGGGCAGGTCCTTCTCGGGGACCGGGACGACGCCGCAGCCGTCCGGGGAGGGGGCCCCGGGCGTACCGGAGCCGTGGCAATGGATGATGGGGATAGGCGTGCCCCAGTAGCGCTGGCGGCTGACGCCCCAGTCGCGCAGGCGCCAGGTGGTCTTCTTCTCGCCCAGGCCCTTGTCGGCCAGCAGTTCGGCGATCTTGTTGACGGCGTCGACATGCGACAGGCCGTCCAGCACGCCCGAGTTGATGCAGCGCGCCTTCTGCTTGTCGCCGTACCACTCGGCCCACTTCTTGTCGTCGTAGGCCTGGCCGTCGACGTCGATGACCTGCTTGATCGGCAGCTGGTACTTCAGCGCGAACGCGAAGTCGCGCTCGTCATGCGCCGGCACGCCCATGACGGCACCGTCGCCGTAGCTCATCAGCACGTAGTTGCCGACCCAGACCTCGACCTGCGCACCGGTGATCGGGTGCGTGACGAACAGGCCCGTGGGCACGCCCTTCTTGTCCTGCGTGGCCAGCTCGGCCTCGGTCGTGCCGCCGGCCTTGCATTCCTCGATGAAGCGAGCGACTTCGGGCTTGTCCTTGGCCGCGACGGTTGCGAGCGGATGCTCAGGAGCTACGGCGCAGAAGGTCACGCCCATGATGGTGTCAGCGCGGGTCGTGAACACCCACAGGCGGCCACCGCCGCCTTCGATGCTGTGCGGGAAGGCGAAGCGCACGCCCTGGCTCTTGCCGATCCAGTTCTCCTGCATCAGCCGCACGCGCTCGGGCCAGCCGGACAGGTAGTTGGGGTCCGCCGGGTCGGCGACCGCCGACAGCAGCTCCTCGGCGTACTGCGTGATCTTCAGGTAGTAGCCGGGGATCTCGCGCTTCTCGACCAGCGCGCCCGAGCGCCAGCCGCGGCCGTCGATGACCTGCTCATTGGCCAGCACGGTCTGGTCCACCGGGTCCCAGTTGACGACCTGGGTGCGGCGTTCGGCGATGCCCTTTTCCAGCATCTTCAGGAACAGCCACTGGTTCCACTTGTAGTAGCTGGGCTGGCAGGTCGCGACCTCGCGGCTCCAGTCGATGGCCAGGCCCATGGCCTGCATCTGGCCCTTCATGTGGGCGATGTTGGAGTAGGTCCACTGCGCGGGCGGCAGCTTGCCCTTCATCGCGGCGTTCTCGGCCGGCAGGCCGAAGGCGTCCCAGCCCATGGGCATGAGGACGTTGTAGCCCTTCATGCGCAGCTGGCGGGCCAGCATGTCGTTGATCGTGTAGTTGCGCACATGGCCCATGTGCAGCTTGCCCGAGGGGTAGGGCAGCATGGAACAGGCGTAGAAGTGCGGCTTGCTCGCGTCTTCGGTGACTCGGTAGGCGTCGCGCTCCGTCCAGTAGGCACGGGCGGCGGCTTCGATCTCGTTCGGGTTGTAGCTGGGCGCTTCGGTCTTGGCGTTCATGGACCAAATTGTAGGTGGCGCCCCTGCGCGGGCCTGGGCCAGCACGCCCCGTCTGCCCCGACCCCTAGCTTGAACTTTCAGAAATTCAAGTCAGAGCCTTTACTGGTTTGACTACTTGGCCAGGGAGCCCGTCCATGTCTGCTGCGCGCCTTCATTCCTTCGCCCTCGCATGCCGCTGGGCCGCCGCCACCGTGCTGGCGCTGTTGGGCCCGGTGACGGCGCACGCCGCCGTGGCGTCGGTGGGTTTCGGCATCCAGGGCGAATTCCCGCCGACCAGCTTCAGCGATCCGGTTTTCACCGAGAACAGCCGCCACGTCGACACGACGTCGCTGCTCGCCGACCTGTGGGGCGCCGCCGACCTGCGCGACGGCACGGTGCGGGCGAAGATGACCACCATGCCCGTGACGGTCTACCAGAGCAGCCCCATCGCCATCACATCGGTGTCGATCACGGACGACCTGCACGTCATCGGCCCCGGCACGGCGCCCGTGCCCATGACCATGACGCTGGACGTCGATGCGCTCCTGCCGATCAACCCCGCCCTGGGCGCCAGCAGCTACGAATCGCTGATCTTCCGAGCCACGATGTCGGCCCTCGGCGCGCCGGGCAAGGAAATGCGGGTGATACGGTCCAAGAGCCTGGACGAGAACGGCGCCGTCACGCAGGACGACATCATTTGCCAGTGGGATTGCGGCCTGCTCAACGAGCCGTTGACGCTGGCCGGTGTCGTCAATGGCAAGTTGATGGTGCAGGGCATGGTGGTCCCGAACACCAGCTTCACCTTTTGGGCCACTGTGGAGCTGCAGACCTACATCTACCCGGTGGGGCTGAATGCCGAAATCGACGCGAGCCATACGGCGCGCGTGTCCTATTCGCTGCCGACGGGCTACACGCTGGGGTCGCAGTCCGGCGTCTTCCTGACGGCCCCGGTGCCAGAGCCTTCAACGACAGCGCTTGCCCTGGCGGGCGGCGTGCTGCTGGTGGGCCTGCTGCGCCGGCGCCCGGTTACTCGGGCTGCTGCGCCACGAACGCGATGCGATTGAGGCCGGCGGCCTGCACCCAGCCAATCAGCTCGGCCACCTGGCCGTAGGGCACGGCGCGGTCGGCGCGCAGTTGCACTTCAAGCTGCGTGTTCGCGCGGCCCAGCTCGTTGATGCGCTGCTGGAAGGCTTTCGCATCCAGCTCGTCCTCGCCCAGATGCAGCTTGCCGTCCGGCGTGATGGCCACGGCGATGAAGCTGGGCGCGTCGCTGGGCGTTGCGGCCTCGCTCTTGGGCAGGTCCAGCCGAAGAGACGCGGTCATCAAGGGCGCGGTGATCATGAAGATGACCAGCAGCACCATCATCACGTCGATCAGCGGCGTCATGTTGATGTCGCTCATGGGGCGAGCGGCGTCGGTGCGTTCGAGCCGACCGAAAGCCATGATCAGTCTTGGTCGAGGAGTTCGCGCAGGTCGTGCGCAAAGCCTTCGAGGTCGGCCTCGCAGGCGGCCACCAGCTTGCCGAACACGTTGTAGGCCAGCACGGCGGGGATGGCGACCGCGAGGCCGGCGGCCGTCATGATGAGCGCCTCGCCGACCGGGCCGGAGATCTTCTCGATGGTGATGTTGCCGGCCACCGAGATGCTGCCCAGCGCGTGGTAGATGCCCCAGACGGTGCCGAACAGGCCCACGAAGGGCGCGGTCGCGCCGATGGAGGCCAGCAACACCTGACCGAACTGCAGCTTGGCCAGCACCGCGTGCAGTGCGTCGCGCAGGCGGCGGGTCAGACGGGATTCACGTTTGCCCGCCGCGTCCAGCGTGGCCGTGCGGGTCTCGGCGGTGGCGGCGTCCAGCAGCGGCAGCAGCAGGCCCTCGGTGTCGAAGCTCTGCAGTGCGCTGCGGCCTTCATGCACGCCTGCGGCAGCCCAGAAGGCCGGCACGGCGCGCACCAGGCCACGGCGGGCACGGCGCAGCAGCCAGGTCTTCCACAGGATCAGTGCCCAGGCGCTGACGGACATGACCAGCAGCAGCAGCGCTACCGCGCGGCCGACGAGGTCGCTCTGGCCCCAGAAGTCCGCGAAGCCGCCCATGTCAGGCGAAACCCAGCACGTCGTTCATGCCGAACAAGCCCGTCTTCTGGCCCATCAGGAAGCGCGCCGCGCGCAGGCTGCCCTGGGCATAAATGCCGCGGTTGCTGGCCTTGTGGCTGATCTCGATGCGCTCGCCGGTGCCGGCGAACAGCACGGTGTGGTCGCCGATGACGTCGCCGCCGCGCACGGTGGCGAAGCCGATGGTGGACGGGTCGCGCACGCCGGTGACGCCTTCGCGGCCGTAGACGGCGCATTGCTTCAGGTCACGGCCGAGCGCGTCGGCGACAACCTGGCCCATCTGCAGCGCGGTGCCGCTGGGCGCATCGACCTTGTTGCGGTGATGGGCCTCGACGATCTCGATGTCGAAGCCCTCGTTCATCGCGCGGGCGGCCATGTCGAGCAGCTTGAGCACGACGTTGACGCCGACGCTCATGTTGGGCGCGAAGACGATGGCCGTGCGCTCGGCGAGCTTGGCGAGTTCAGCCTTCTGGGCTGCGTCGAAGCCTGTGGTGCCGACGACGGCCTTGACGCCCAGCTCCGCGCAGGCGGCCAGGTGCTCCAGCGTCGCCTCGGGGCGGGTGAAGTCGATCAGCACATCGGCGCCGGCCAGGCCCGCGCGAACATCGTCGCCCTTGTCCAGCGTGACGTGCAGCGTGCAGTCCTCGGCGGCTTCGACGGCCTCGATGAGCATCTTGCCCATGCGGCCCGAAGAGCCCGTGATGGCAACCTTGATCAAGAACCGGCTCCCACCTTGGCGTCCAGCGGCGGATAAGTGCGGCCCGGCGCCGGGCCTTCGGCGGCGGCCGTCGGTGCGGCGTCGGCGCTGCGCTTGGGCGGCGGCAGCGCGCTGCGCTCGGCCTCGCTCAGCTCAAGCTTGGGCTGCTTGCTGCCGGGCTTGAAGGTGTTGACCGAAGAGACGAATTCGTTCTCGGTGGGCAGGTCGTCGGGCACCGTCAGGGTCTTGAGCTTGTCACCGTCGAACTCGGCGATCACCAGGCGCTGCTGGTAGGCGGCACCCTGGCGGCGGATGGTGAAGGGGTAGTCCCAGCGTGACTCGTGGAAGACGTCGGTCAACAGCGGCGAGCCGAGCAGGTCGCGCACCTGCGCCTTGGGCATGCCGGGCTTGACGCGGGCAACCATCTCCTTGGTCAGCACATTGCCCTGCACCACCTCGACGCGGTAGGGCGTCACAAAGCCCAGCACCTTCTCACCGGTGATGGTGGGCAGGGTGGGCCATGAGGGCATGTAGGAGCAGCCGCCAAGCAGCGCAATCAGCGGGAGAGAGGCAAGCAGGGGACGCATGGGGCGGCTGGACAGAGTGCGGAGAGCGCCTGCCGGAGGTTCGGCTGGCTATGATCGGCGGATTCTAGCGGGGCCCCTTCCGGGGCTCCGGCCCACGCGCCATGCCCTCTTCCGTCAAAGACCAGACCAGCGACATCAAGAACAGCGGCCTCAAGGCGACGCTGCCACGCATCAAGATCCTCGAGATCTTCCAGCGCACACAGCAGCGTCACATGACGGCCGAAGATGTTTACAAGGCTTTGCTCGGCGAAGGCGCCGACATCGGCCTGGCGACGGTCTACCGCGTGCTGCAGCAGTTCGAGCAGGCCGGCCTGCTGAGCCGCAACCATTTCGAGACCGGCAAGGCCGTTTACGAGCTCAACGAGGGGCACCACCATGACCACCTCGTCTGCCTGAACTGCGGCAAGGTCGAGGAGTTCTTCGACTCCGGCATCGAGGAACGCCAGCACGCCATCGCGAGCGAGAAGGGCTTCCAGTTGCAGGAGCACTCGCTGGCGCTGTACGCGACCTGCGTGAAGCCCAACTGCCCCAACAAGGGTTAAGCGCTTAGCTGCTGACCCGCGCGCGGATCGCCGCGAAGCTGTCGTCCACCAGCAGGCGGCCGTTCTCGAAGACGGTGCGCAGCGCCTCGGTCGCGCCGTCGGCCAGGGCCTGCTGGTGGCCGGGTGAGTCCAGGCGCACGGTGGCGAAGGCGCAGACATCGTCATTGGTGCGGCGCATCAGCGTCAGTCGGCCGGCCTTGCTGCGCTTGGCCAGGTCGGTGACCGGGGCCTTGAAGACGTCGCGCCATGCGCCGCCCACCTCCGCAGCCGAGGCCTTCATCGCAAAGCCCAGCGTGTCGCGGTTGACCTGCTGCAGCAGCGCGCCGCCCTGGCCGAAGGCGACGTTGTCGGCCGAGTAGCCGGCGGATTCCAGCGCACCCAGGATGCTGCCGATGGACTCGCGCGTGATGCCGTCGCCCTGGATGACGCGCACATGCTTCAGCACTTTGTAGCCCTTGGCGTTGACGGCGCTGCCGAAACTCGCGTCCAGCGCGCGCACGGTGCGCAGCACGGCGCTGGTGGGGTCGCCGCTGTCGGGGCGGATGACGACGGTGGCGCCGCTGGCGATGACCTCCTCGCGCAGGGCGCCGCCCCAGAGCTGGGCCACGGCGGCGTCGAGGTCGTAGGAGTCGGACACGACGGCCAGCAGCGCGCCGGGCCGGCCGAACTGCGTGAGCATGTTGCGATAGGCATCCAGCTCGCCGTCACGGCCCCAGGCGGTGATGGTGCTGTGCTCGGCCGCCGGGATGGAGAAGCCGGCCATGGGCTCGCCGTAATAGAGGCGGGCGCCGAGCAGCGCCGTGAGGTTGTCGGTGCCCTGGAAGTTCACCAGGTGGGCCATGCCGCCCAGCATGGCCGACTCCAGCGACGACACGCCGCGCGCGCCGAAGTCGTGCAGCTTGAAGGGCAGGCCTTCGGGCGAGCCGGTGCGCGCGAGCGAGTCGCCGATGAGGCGGCGCGTGGACAGGCCGTGGCTGGCCACCGTTGTCGGGTACCAGACGCGCAGCAGCGCCGTCTCGACATAACTCGTCAACCACCAGCATGCCGGGTCGGTGTTCTCGACCGTGACGAGGGCATGGTTGACCGGCACGACGGTCCCCTCGGGCACCGCGCGGATGCGCAGCGGCAGCCGGCCGCCGTGGGCGCTGACGATGTGCAGCCAGCCCTCGCGGTTGAAGGGCACGCCGTGGGCCGCGCAGACCTCGACCGCCAAGGCCACATCATCGGCCGTGACGGGTTGGGTGAGGTATTCCTTCAGCAGCGCCTGCAGGCCGAAGAAGACGGTGTAAGGCAGCGTGCCGCCGCGGGCTTCGATGTAGCTGAAGACGGTGCTGGTGCCGGGCGGGTATTGCCGCCAGTGGCTGGTCTTGTAGCTGTCCGTGTTGAGGACGAGCAGGCGGGCGATGTCTTTGAAGGCCTGCAGCGCCATCAGTCCATCGAGCCGCTGTCGATCGCGCGCTGGTGGCGCTCGACGAATTCCTTGTAGGTGTCGATGCCGCGCAGCTGCAGGATGGTGTTGCGCACGGCGGCTTCCACCAGCACGGCCAGGTTGCGGCCCGCGTCCACGGCGATGACGACCTTGCGCACCGGCATGCCCAGCACGTCCTCGTGCAGCGGCTCGTAGGGCAGGCGCTCGAAGTCGCGCTCCATCGTCTCCTTGCGCACCAGGTGGACGATGAGCTTGAGGCGCATCTTGCGACGCACGGCGGTCTCGCCAAAGATGGCCTTGATGTCCAGCAGGCCGATGCCGCGCACTTCCAGCAGGTTGAGCAGCAGTTCGGGGCAGCGGCCCTCGATGGCCGTCTGGGCGATGCGGAAGAAGTCGACGGCGTCGTCCGCCACCAGGCCGTGGCCGCGCGAGATCAGCTCCAGGCCCAGCTCACTCTTGCCCAGGCCCGATTCGCCGGTCAGCAGCACGCCCAGGCCGAGGATGTCCATGAAGACGCCGTGGCGGGTCGTGCGGTTGGCAAAGAGCTGCGACAGGTAGCCGCGCACCAGGTCGATGACGTGGCCGGCGGATTCCTTGGTGCGGAACAGCGGGATCTCGGCGCG
Source organism: Roseateles sp. P5_E8 (assembly GCF_054177665.1). Lineage (NCBI taxonomy): Bacteria > Pseudomonadati > Pseudomonadota > Betaproteobacteria > Burkholderiales > Sphaerotilaceae > Roseateles > Roseateles sp. P5_E8. The sequence continues at coordinate 37,934 of NZ_JBGCUM010000007.1, forward strand.
GTCGCACATGGCCACCAGGCGCGGTGGCGGCGTGGTGTCGTCGGCGACGATGATGACCGGCGGCTCCAGCGTGACGATGCGCGAGATGCGGCGGTCCTGGACGTCGGTGCCTTCCTGGTTCAGGTAGGCGACCTCACGGCGGCCGACGATCTGCACGCGGTAGGGGTGGATGTAGTTCAGGTAGCCGACCAGGTCGGCCGCGCTCTGCGCATCGCGCACGGCGGCTTCGTCGAATCGGCGCTCCGGGTGGCCGTGGCCGGCGATCCATTCCCAACGAAGAGCTTCGCGGTGCTCTTCAAACAACCGCTCAGCGCTGATGGAGGTTGGTTTCAAGTCGGAACGTAAGTCGCTAAGGGTTTACGCGAAGCGCCGATCAGCGGCATCAGGCGACGGACTTCAGCGGCTCCCAGGATGCGATGAGCTTGTGCAGCGTCGCGGCCTCGGGTTCGGTCTTGAGTTGCTCGCGCAGTTCGCGGTCGGACAGCATCTCGGCGATCTCGGACAGGATCTCCAGATGACGCTGCGTGGCGGCTTCGGGCACGAGCAGGAAGATCAGCAGGCCGACGGGCTCGTCATCCGGTGCGTCGAAGGCGATGGGCTGCTGCAGGCGCAGCACGGCGGCCAGCGGGTTTTTCAGGCCCTTGACGCGGCCATGCGGAATGGCAACGCCATGGCCGAGGCCGGTCGAGCCCAGGCGCTCGCGGGCGAACAGGTTGTCGGTGACCAGCGCGCGGGCCATCTGGTGGTGGTTTTCGAACAGCAGGCCGGCGTGTTCGAAAGCGCGCTTCTTGCTGGACGCATCCACATTCACCAACACGTTGTCGGCGGGCAGGATGGCGGCTAGACGGTTCATGGGCTGGGGCCGAGCGTCGGGGGCGCCTGGTGGGCGCGGCCGGAGCCGGCGGTTGGGTCAATCAGAGTCGCAGATTATGGAACTGCGGGCTGTTTTGGGGTGAGGGGTCGATCCCGGAGGCGTGCAAAAGGCCTCTGCTCACCCCTGAATGCGGGTCTTTGCGGCACTGCAACAACAACCGTTTGCCGCGGATGGGCGCCGGATTGCGCATGGCAAAAACGCGAAAGCGGCCCGGAGGCCGCTTGGGGGACAAACCACCTGGGTGGATTTAGCGGGCGGGCACCTCAAGGCGCTTGGCCGAGGCGTGGTGGTGGTCTTGCACCTTGTCCTTGTGGCGGCAGACCTGGCGATCCAGCTTGTCCATCAATTGGTCGATGGCGGCGTAGAGGTCCTCATGGGACTGCTCCACGAAGATGTCGCGGCCCTTCACATGCAGCGTGACTTCGGCGCGCTGCCGGCGGTCCTTTTCCTTTTGCTTTTCTACGGTCAGCAGGACGTTGATGTCAACGACCTGGTCAAAGTGGCGGGTCACGCGGTCCAGCTTGGTGAGCACGTATTCGCGCAATGCTGGGGTGACGTCGAGATGATGGCCACTGATCGTCAGATTCATAGAGCTTCCTTTCACAGGAATGGGTCGGAAAAAACGGAACCAGAAAACTGAGGAAAGTTGCGGAGTAAGTAGCTGTTTACAAGGTAGCGGAGGTGGGTGGGAGTGGGGAATCGACGAGGCCAGTTTGCGCGCGAAGCGGCTGCGTGACAAGGGGATGACGGTGAGGTTTTGTGGCCATGCGAGCCGCGTTTTTGCGTCTTCTTTCACGTCTTGCGCCGGTGCAATAATCCGCGGCTATTCCCCCCTACGGAGCCCTTCTTGGACAGCGATCACCCTCGGTGACCGTCCACTCCCGCAACGTGCGCTGAGCAGCGCGCCCCGCCCGGAGTGAGACGGTTGAACTGAATCCCGCCACCCCGGACGGCGCCCCGCGTCGTCCTGTTCCTGTAGCCAGCGCTGCTGGAGACGATGCATGCTGAATGTGTTCACGCTGGATAACGGCCGCCTCAAGGGCGGGCTGTTCCAGGAAGAAATCGAAACCGCCGCGGACCTGGCTCTGTCGCGCCCCATCTGGGTCGACCTGGAGAGCCCGAGCGCCGAGGAAAAAGGCTGGATAACCGACCGCTTCGGGCTGACCATTCCCGAGGACATCGTCGACGAGGATCTGGAGGAGTCGGCGCGCTTCTACGAGGAAGACAACGGCGAGCTGCACATCCGCTCCGACTTTCTCATCGAGGGCGACGACGGCCCGGACGGCAAGTCGGCGCGCAACGTGCGCGTGGCCTTCATCCTGTTCAACAACGTGCTGTTCTCCATCCACAACGAGGACCTGCCGGTATTCCGCCTGCTGCGCCTGCGCGCGCGGCGCATCCCGGCGTTGATCGAGGATGCCAAGGACGTTCTGCTCAAGCTCTACGACGCCGATGCCGAGTACTCGGCCGACGTGCTGGAGGGCATCTACGACAAGCTGGAGGCGGTGAGCGCCCGCGTGCTGAAGAGCGACGTGACCGACGCCGAGGCCGGCGAAGTGCTGTCGGCCATCGCCCGCGAGGAAGACATGAACGGCCGTATCCGCCGCAACGTGATGGACACGCGCCGTGCGGTCAGCTTCATGATGCGCAGCCGCATGCTGAACGCAGAGCAGTTCGAGGAATCGCGACAGATTCTTCGTGACATCGACTCACTCGATTCACACACTGCTTTCCTCTTCGACAAGATCAACTTCCTGATGGACGCCACGGTTGGCTTCATCAACATCAACCAGAACAAGATCATCAAGATCTTCTCGGTGGCCAGCGTGGCTTTGCTGCCGCCGACGCTGATCGCGTCGATCTACGGCATGAACTTCGACCACATGCCCGAGCTTCACGTGCCCTGGGGCTACCCGCTGGCGCTGGGGCTGATGCTGCTGTCGGTGGCCGCGCCCTTCATCTACTTCCGCCGCAAGGGCTGGCTCCGGTAGGCCTCGGTCATCGGTTGGCCTTGCTGACGAGCTTGAAATAGGCGCCGTCGCCGAGCAGGCGCAGCAGCTTCATGAAGCGCGTGAAGCGCTTGGGGAAGTGGATCTCGAACTCGCCCGCCGCCCAGCCGGCCAGCATCGCCCTTGCTGCCTGCTCGGGGCTGATCTCGGCGGGCATGGCGAAGTCGTTCTGCGCGGTCATTGGCGTTGTCACGAAGCCGGGGTGGATGACGGAGACGCCAACGCCGCGCGGGTGCAGGTCGAGGTAGAGGGCCTCGGCCAGATGCGTCAGCGCGGCCTTGCTCGGGCCGTAGGCGAGCGCCTTGGGCAGGCCGCGGTAGCCGGCGACGCTGGAGACTAGGCTGAGGTGGCCGCTCCCGACAGCCAGCAGGCGTGGCAGCAGCGCGTCGAGCAGGTTCAGCGCGCCGACGAGGTTGATGTCGAGGTGGCGGCGCGCGTCCGCCAGGTCGAAGCTGGCCGCCGTCATCGGCCGGTAGTAGCCGGCGCAATAGACGCACAGGTCGGGCACGCCGATCTGGGCCACGGCGGCGCGCAGCGCGGGCAGGTCCATCACGTCCAGCGGCAGCGCGTGGCTGCCGGGGTGCAGGGCGGTGAATTCGTTCAGCAGCGCGGCCTGCCGTGCCGACACGATGACGCGCGCGCCGGCGGCGTGCAGCGCGCTCGCCGTGGCGCGGCCGATGCCGGTGGACGCGCCGATCAGCCAGACCGTTTTGCCCTGCCAGTCGCGCAGTCGCGGATTGAGGCTCATGGTTTGTAGAACGACAAGGTCACGTCGCCGACGTGGAAGCCGAACTTGCTCATGCGCGCCTTGTTCAGCATGACCTTGCCGTCCATCAGATACATCCAGTCGTCGAACTGCACGTCGTAGGTCGTGCCGTCGACGGGCAAGCGCAGCGTGTAGCTCCAGCGCAGCGCATTGCCGCGCGCCTCGCCGGCCGCCTCGCCGACGACGTCGGCCGCCGTGCCCTTGTAGCGGCCGTTGCCGAGAGAAGTGATCGTCCAGACGCGGCGTTCGGTCTTGCCGTCGCTGTAGGTGAAATCCTCCTCCAGCGTGCCGACGCCGCCCTGCCAGCGGCCTACCAGTTGCACGACGAAGCGGCGCTGCACCTTGCCCGCGCGGTCGGTGAACAGGCCGTGGGCGGTCATCGGGCCGTTGAAGTAGGACTTCAGGTCCAGCACCGGCTTTTCGGCGGCGTAATCCTCGGGCACGGGTGCGCTGGCGCATCCAGCTAGCACGAGGGTGGTCAACAACAGGCGTCGGTTCACGGTGTGGCGATGAAGTGGCGATACAGCAGCGCGGCGGCGGCGAGCTTGAGGGCGCAGGGCAGCAGGCAGTAGGCGATGGTGAGCGCCTGCAGGGCCTGCGGGTCGCGCTGGCCGGGCGCGTAGCCCAGGGCTTGGAGCAGCGGCAGCGCCACGCCGGCGGCCAGTGCGAGGTTGAGCTTGGTAGCGGCGTTCCACCAGCCGAAGAAGGCGCCCTCGGCACGACCCGAGAGGCCGGCGCGCTGGATGACGCCGGCCAGCAGCGCGCCGGGGATGGCGAGGTCAGCGCCCAGAGCGGCGCCGCTGGCGACGCAGACGGCGAGAAAGCCGAGGCGGTCACCCGCACCGAGGGCCGCCGCCCATGCGAAGGCCGCGACAGCGAGCGCCATGCCCAAAGCCCAGGCGCGCGGCTGGCCCAGGCGAGCGATGACGCGCAGCCAGACGGGCAGCGACACCACCGCCGCGACGAAATAGCTGGCAAGGAAAAGGCCTTGCGACTCGGGCAGGCGCAGGCGGTCGTCGATGAAGAAGAGCAGCAGAGTGGCCGGCACGGCGGCGGCGATGCCGTTGAGCAGGAAGACGGTGAGCAACCGGCGGAACTCGGGCACGCGCCAGGCCAGGGCCAGCGATGCCGGTGCGTCAGCAGTGGGCGCGGGCCGGGGCGCGCGGCTCAGCAGGGCAAGGCCCATGGCCAGCGCGATCGCCAGCACGAGGGCCGTGGCGCCGAAGCCGGCGAGGGACGGCAGCAGGCTGGCGCTAACGACGCCAACGAGCGCAAAACCTTCCCGCCAGGCCACCACTCGGCTCTGCGTGGCCGTGCCGCCGCCCAGTCGCGCGCCCCAGGCCTGGTGCAGCACGGCCAGCCAGCTGTAGGCGAGGTAGGTCAGCACCAGGCCTGCGCCGGCCCAGGCGAGCAGCGCAGTGGGTTCGGTCAGCGGCGGGAAGAACAGGCCGGCGAAGCCGAGCACCAGCAGCAGGGCCGCAGCGGGCAGTTGCCAGGCCAGCGCACGGCGGCCCAGCGCCCGGTCGCAGAGCCGGCCTATCCAGGGGTCGACGAGGGCGTCCAGCGCGCGGGCGGCCAGCAGCAGCGCGCCCAGGCTGGCCAGCGGCAGGCCGAAGCGAGTCGCGTAGTAGGCCGGCAGATGCACGTAGAGCGGCAGCGCGACGAAGGCGAGCGCGAGGCCCAGCGCGCCGTAGCGCAGCCCGTCGCGAGGCGTGAATTCAAGGCTTGCCATCGCTGGCCAGCAATTGCTCGCGCAACGCCGGCTCCGAGGTCTGCGGGCTGAGCCAGATGCCGAGGAAGAGCCGTGCGAAGGTGGCGTCCGCCACGCGCCGGCGCGGCTGGCCGTTGACGAAGAACTGCACCGCCACGCCGGGTTCATGGCTGCCGCTGATGCGGTCGCCGGCCTTCACGTCGGGGAAGGCGGCCTGCATCTCGGCGAGCCAGGCCTGGGCCTGCGCGTCGCTGACGGTGGCCTGGCGGCGCATCTCCTTCAGCGAGCGTTTGGCGATCTCGGCGCCGTCCAGGCTGCGCGCGTATTCGATCTCCAGCGTCAGCGGCTGCTCCTGCCAGTTCGCGGCCGTGATGGGTGCGGCCGACCACAGGCGGATGTCGTAGACGTGCAGGCCCAGGAAGCGAAAGCGCGCCTGGCCGCGCCGCATCAGCCCGGTCAGCTCGGGGGCAGCCTGGGCGAGCGTGACCGCTGCGAAGGAGATCAGGACGGCGCGGCGCCGCATGGCTCAGTCCCGCACCAGCGTGAACTGCATGACGTCGGTATTGCCCGCTGCAAAGGCGCCTTCGCAATAGGCGAGATAGAACTCCCACAGTCGCATGAAGCGGGTGTCGAAGCCCAGCTCGCGCACGGGGCCGTCGTGGCGCAGGAACGCCTCGCGCCAGTGGCGCAGCGTCAGGGCGTAGTCGGCGCCGAAGGCCAGCTCATTGACAACGCGCAGTCCTGCCTTGCTGGCATGAGCGCGGAACTGGCTGGGGCTGGGCAGCAGGCCACCGGGGAAGATGTACTGCTGGATGAAGTCGGTCGAGTTGACGTAGCGGTCGAAGAGGTCATCGCGGATGGTGATGCTCTGGATGCAAGCCCGGCCGCCGGGCTTGAGCTTGTCACGCACGGTGTTGAAGTAGCCGTCCCAGTACTCGCGGCCGACGGCCTCGAACATCTCGATGGAGACGATGGCGTCGAAGGGCTCATCGGCAATGTCGCGGTAGTCCTGCAGGCGCAGGTCGGCGCTCAGGCCGGCGTTTTGCAGGCGGCGCTGCGCCCAGGCGAGCTGCTCGGTCGACAGCGTGACACCGGTCAGCCGCGCATCGAAGTCGCGCGCGGCCACCTCGGCAATGGCGCCCCAGCCGCAGCCGATCTCCAGCACGCGGCTGCCGAGGGTGACGCCGGCTTCACTGAGCGCGCGGTGCATCTTGGCCTGCTGGGCGGCGGGCAGGGAGCGCTCCGGCACGCCGTCGAACCAGGCGCTGGAGTAGTTCATCGTCGGGTCCAGCCACAGCTTGTAGAAGGCGTTGCCGAGGTCGTAGTGGGCGTGGATGTTCTTGCGGCTGCCCTGGCGCGTGTTGCGGTTGAGCAGGTGGCGTGCGCGGTGCAGCAGCCCGCCCCAGAAGCCGCCGTAGACCAGTGACTCCAGCGCCGTGCGGTTGCGGACCAGCAGCTCCACCAGCGCGCGCAGGTCGGAGCTGGTCCATTGACCGTCGACATAGCTCTCGGCAAAGCCGACATCGCCCGAGGCGAGTGCGGCGGCGCAGACCTGCCAGTCGACGATGCGGATGGCCGCGCGCGGTTCGCGGCCGTGGCCAAAGTGCAGCATCTCGCCTTCAGGCGTCTGCAGGTCGAGGCTGCCGTGCTGAAGGTGGTTCAGCAGCGCCAGCACGCGGCGCGCGTGGCGTGGCAGGGTGGCAGGAAGCGTGACGGAGGCGGGAGCGGAGGTCGTTGTCGTCATGGCGGTCAGCGCGTCACAAAGCGCTCTGGCGGCTGGGGTTTGGAGAAGAAGGGCACGCGCTTGAAGGCCAGCTTCAGCGCCTGCCAGTGAATGCGCGCGGCGACCATCAACGTCAGCGCGGGCATGGCGAAGAACGCGGCGCGGGCGCTGCGCGTGGTGAGCGGTTGCAGGTGGCCGCTGAGGCTGGTGTGCAGCAGCGGGCCTTGCTCGTCGTCGTGGTCCACGCGGGCGACGACACGCCCCTCGGCCCGCATGAAGCGGAAGCGGTAGCGGCCCTCGACGGCGCAGAACGGTGACACGTGAAAAACCTTGGCCGCCTGCTGCTCGCGGCCCCAGGCCAGCTCGGGCCCGCGCAGCAGATAGCAGTGGCGTTCGCCGAAGGTGTTGTTGACCTCGACGACGACGGCCGCGAGCGAGGCGTCTGCACGCTCGCAGAACCAGAAGCTGACCGGCTTGAACACATGGCCCAGCACGCGCGGATAGGTCTGCAGCCAGACCTCGCCGTCGGCGTCGGCGATGCCCTCGGCCGCAAGCAGCGCCTCCAGCCAGGACAAAGCATTGGCGCCACCGTCGCCGTGGTCGGCGTCATGAAAGCTGAGCCAGCCTCGACCGTTGCGGTTCAACGGCGCCGAGGGCTCGCGACGCAGCGCGCGCATGGGCAGCCACAGGAAGTAGCTGGCGTAGTCGAAGGCATGCTCGCGCGGACGCAGCCGGCGGTGGCGCACGACGCCTGTGCCCAGCTGCGCCGTGTTCATGTCAGCACCGTGTCGATGACGCCCTGCGCGGCGTTCAAGCCCGACAGCAGGCCGTCCTCATGGAAGCCATAACGCGTCCATGCGCCGGCAAACCACACGCCGCCCGAGCCCTGGATGTCGGCCAGGCGGGCCTGGGCGCGCACGGCGTCGTCGTCGAAGACGGGATGGGCGTAGGCGTAGCGGCCGATGACGCGGGCCGGGTCGGGCTGGCGCAGCGGGTTGAGCGACACGACGACCGGCTGCTCCCACGGCAGCGGCTGGAGCTGGTTGAGCAGGTAGTGCAGGCAGACGGCGCCAGCCTCACTGCCGCTCTCGTAGTTCCACGCGGCCCAGGCGGCGCGGCGGCGCGGCAGCAGGCTTGCATCGGTGTGCAGCACCGCGACGTTGGGTTGGTAGCGGATGGCCGCCAGCACCTGATGCTCGACGTCCGTGGGCAGGGCGAGCAGCGCCAGGCTCTGGTCGCTGTGGCCGGCCAGGACCACGGCGTCGAAATGCTCGCGGCCGCCTGGGCTCTGCACGACGACATCGCTACCCGCCGCCGGCCGGTGGATGGCCTGCACGTGCGTGCCCAGGCGCACCTCGTGGATGGCGGGCAGCATGGCGTTCACGTAGTGGCGCGCGCCGCCGGTGACCGTCCACCATTGCGGCCGGTCGTTGACCTGCAGCAGGCCGTGGTTGTGGCAGAAGCGGATCAGCGTGCGGATGGGGAACTGCAGCATCTGCGCCGTCGGGCAGGACCAGATGCAGGCGACCATGGGCAGCAGATACCAGTCCCGAAAGCCGCGGCCGAAGCGGTGGCGGTTCAGGAAGTCACCAATGGGTTCGGCCAGCGCGGCCTCCTCGCCGTTGGCGGCCAGCGCCGTGCACAGGCGGTTGAAGCGCAGCAGGTCGGCCAGCATTCCCCAGAAGGCCGGCCTTGCTAAGTTGCGGCGTTGCGCAAAGACGGTGGACAGGTTGTTGCCGCTCCACTCGATGCCGTCGCCCGGCACCTGGGCAGAGAAGCTCATGTCGCTTCTGGCGGTGGCGATGCCGAGCTGCGCGAAGAGCTGGATCAGCAGCGGGTAGGTGCGCTCGTTGAAGACGAGGAAGCCGGTGTCGACGCCGTGGGTGATGCCATCCAGCGTCACGTCGACCGTGTGCGTGTGGCCGCCTGCGTAGCTGCCGGCCTCGAACAGCGTGACGTGGGCTCGGTCGCTCAGAGCCCAGGCGGCGGACAGGCCAGCGATGCCAGCGCCGACGACGGCGATGCGCTTGGTCGTCTGGCCGCCCGGTGCGCGCGGATGGCCGCGGCCGCGCAGCAGGCCGAGCAACTCGGCCGAGGCGTGGCCGCCGGGCAAAAACGAAGGGCCCGCGTCACCGACACGGGCCCTGTTTGTAAAAGCGGCCGCAGAACGCCTCGAAGCCAACGAGGGAGGGAGGGAGGAGGAGGAGAACGGCTTCGAGATTGCTGCTCTGGACTCAGAGAGGTTGAGCGGCCTGAATTCCGTGGGTGTGTGCAGCGCCTCCGTTCGAGCACGAGTCGGGTTTTCACTGCCTGTGTAGCCTGAGTGCAGGCCGTAAGCATGAAGTTCTACGGGGCTGTACCGGGTTCGGGCGACGATTGTTGTCGTCATGGTTGGGTGTCCGGCGCTGCTTTCCTGCTCAGGCTCCCGATTGCGAACAGTTCCGCCGAAGGAAGCCGGTGGCGCGCAGGGAGAGCAAAATGTTGATGTTTTGTCCAGTTCAAATCTCGGCTGGCATGTCTATATTAGGTCAATCAGCGAAAGTTGTCTTATGTTTGTCCAGGACAAATTATGGTTAACGGGCCTGTAGAGCTCATGGCCGCCGGAAAGGCGGGCCATGGCTGAACACCAGGTCTACGTCGACGGCGACGCTGCGGATGCGGGCGCGCCAGCGGCCGGCGTGGGCATCACGGCGGTCGAGCGGGAGACCGGCATCAACAAGGAGACGCTGCGTGTCTGGGAGCGCCGCTACGGCTTCCCCGCGCCCGGGCGCGATGCCGCGGGCGAGCGCCTCTACCCGCCCGAACAGGTGCACCGGCTGCACCTCGTCAAGCGCCTGCTGGATGCCGGCCACCGCCCAGGCCGTGTCGTCGCGGCTTCGGCGCAGGAGCTGGCGGCGCTGCTGCAGCCCGCCGCCGGGGCTAGCACCGCTGGCGCTGCGGTCGAGGCGCCGGAGATTGCCGCCTGCGCCGCGCTGCTGCAGGGCCACGACATCGACGGCCTGCGGCGCCTTCTGTCTCAGGCGGTGCTGCGCCGCGGCCTTGCGGGCGGCATCGGCGAGGTCTTCGCGCCGCTGACGACGCGCATCGGCGAGCTGTGGATGAGCGGCGAGGTGCAGGTCTTCCAGGAGCACATCTACAGCGAGTCACTGCAGCTGGTGCTGCGCCAGGCCATCCATGCGCTGCCGACGGCGCCCGGCGACGGCCCGCGTGTGTTGCTGACGACGCTGCCCGGCGAGAGCCATGCGCTGGGCCTGTTGATGGCCGAGGCGCTGCTGAGCCTGGAGGGCGCGGCCTGCCTGTCGCTGGGCGTGCAGACGCCGCCGGCCCAGCTGCCAGGCGCCGTGGCCGCGCACCGGGCAGACGTCGTCGCGTTGAGCTTCAGCGGCCAGTTGCCCAACCGGGCGGTGCTGGACGGCCTGGCCGAGCTGCGCGCGCTGCTGCCGAGCAGCGTCGAGATCTGGGTCGGCGGCAGCAGCCGGGCACTGCGTTTGCCGGGTGTGCCGGAGGGCGTTTTCTGCCTGGATGGCCTGGGCGCAATTGCACCCGAAATGAAGCGCTGGCGCGAACTTTTAGAATCTCCCCTCTAAACGAGGAATCACCATGCTTTACCCCGAACTGTTCAAGCAACTCGAAGCCGTGCGATGGAACATGGACAGCGACATCCCTTGGGACAAGTTCGATGCCAGCCTGCTCTCCGACGAGCAGGCGCAGACCATCAAGATGAACGCCATCACGGAGTGGGCGGCGCTGCCGGCCACCGAGATGTTCCTGCGCGACAACCGCGGGGACAGCGACTTTTCGGCCTTCATGAGCGTGTGGTTCTTCGAGGAGCAGAAGCACAGCCTCGTGCTGATGGAATACCTCCGGCGCTTCCGCCCCGAGCTCGTGCCCACCGAGGCCGAGCTGCACGAGGTGCGCTTCGATTTCGACCCCGCACCGGCGCTTGAAACGCTGATGCTGCACTTCTGCGGCGAGATCCGCCTCAACCACTGGTACCGCCGCGCGGCCGAGTGGCACAGCGAGCCGGTCATCAAGGCCATCTACGAAACCCTGTCGCGCGACGAGGCCCGCCACGGCGGCGCCTACCTGCGCTACATGAAGCGCGCCATGGTCAAGTTCGGTGACGAGGCGCGTGCCGCCTTCGCCAAGGTGGGTGTGCTGATGGCCAGCGCCCGCCGCACCGCGCAAGCGCTGCACCCGACCAACCTGCACGTCAACGCCGCGCTGTTCCCGCGCGACACCATCCAGAGCCGCCTGCCCGACCCCGAGTGGCTGGAGCACTGGCTGGACAAGCAGATCCAGTTCGACAGCGTCTGGGAGAACAAGGTCGTCGAGCGCATCCTGCACAACATGAGCCTGCTGATGGACCGCAGCTTCGCGACCGTGCAGGAGCTGAATCGTTTCCGCAAGGAAATGGCGGCACGCATCGTGCCGCCGGCCGGGTCGACCTCGGCTGCCTGATCAGCCGCCGCGCGAGCGCTTCATCACGGTCAGCGCGAAGGCTGCCGCGGCCACCGCCGTCCAGCCGAGGAAGTCCAGCGTGGCCAGTTCGGCCAGCGTGTGGCCCAGGTCCTGCAAGGCCCAGGTGACGAGGTTGGTGCCGGACTGCATCGCCTCGGCCAGGCTCCTTCCGTCATGGACCAGCGTGCGGGCGATGTGATCGTTGAGGCCCTGGAGCGCCTCCAGCGGCCAGCTGATGCCGTAGGCCTTGTGGAGCACGGCCACCGCCACGCCGCCGCCGATCAGCACCACCGGCGTGCCCAGGCGCTTGAGCCAGCTCGACGCGGCCATCAGCACGAAGATGACCGGCGCCAGCCACAGCATCAGCGGCAGAGTGCCGGCCAGGCCGCGCAGCAGCAGCGGTGACGACGCCAGGATGACCTCGCCCCAGTTCACCGCCAGCGCGGTCGAGAAGTCGGCCCGGCTGGTCAGCACGCTCATCGCGATCGGAATGCCGAACAGCACGCCGACGACGGCGCCACCCAGCGGCGCCAGCCAGGCATGGGCGATCACCGTCGACATGACGCTCTCGCTGGGCCGTCCGGGCAGGGACAGCCAGAACTCGATGGAGCGGTCCTGCGTGTCGCGCCGCGCCAGGCCGGGCAGCTGGAACAGCGCCACCAGCAGAGAGATCGCGTAGACGGCGCAGGCGCTGATCATCACGATGCCGATCGAGAGCAACTCGGGGCTCTCCATAGGCAGGCCGCTGACCTTGCCAAAGGGCAGCATGGCCAGGAAGAGCAGCGGTGGCGCGAACGCGGCGATCAGCCAGCCGCGCTTGTGCTGCATCCATTCGCGTTGCAGCAGGGTGGGGATGTGGTTGTTCATGGCATCAGTCCTTAGGCTTGCTTGCTGTTCAGCGCCGGGTTGCGGGTCAGCGCCATGAAGAGGTCCACCAGGCTGGGGCGCACGCGCTGGCCCAGGCTGGTGATGTGCTCGGGCGGCACGCCGTCGAACAGCGAGGTCGTGCGGCCCTGCTCACGGTAGCGCAGCAGCGGGTGGGCGGCGGCCATCGCGTCGGCCGCGGCCGGGTCGTGGTTCAGCGCCACGAAGCGGCGGTCGATGTCCTCCAGGCTGATGGCCAGCGCCACGCGGCCCTCGTCCAGCATGATCACGTCGCTCAGCAGCGCCTCGACCTCCTCGACCTGGTGGGTCGAGATCAGCACGCTGCGCTCGCCGTCGCACCACTCGTCTATGAGCATCTCGTAGAAGCTCTTGCGCGACACCACGTCCAGGCCCAGCGTCGGCTCGTCCAGGATCATCAGCTTGGCGTCGATGGCGGCGATCAGCGCGAGGTGGGTCTGCGCCACCATGCCCTTGGACAGGCTCTTCACCTTGTCGTTCTCGCTGACGCTGGTGCGCTTGAGCAGCGCCCGGGCGCGCTCGGCCGAGAACTTGGGCTGCAGCCGGCTCATCAGCGTGATCAGCTCATGCACGCGGGCCCAGCGCGGCAGCACGGCCACGTCGGGGATGTAGCTCAGCTCCGTCAGCAGCTGCTGGCGGTTCTTCGTGGGCTCCAGGCCCAGCACGCTCAGTTCGCCCTGCACCGGCAGCAGGCCCACGAGGGCCTTCATCAGCGAGGTTTTGCCAGCGCCGTTATGGCCCAGCAGGCCCACCACGCGGCCCTTGGGCACGGCGACGGACACGTCGTCCAGCGCTGTCTTCTTGCCGTAGCGCAGCGTCAGGTTTTTGGCTTCGATGAGGTTCATGTTGTTCATGTCGACTCCCAGTTCAGATCCTTGGCGCTCAGGCCCAGCCGATTGAGCTTGGCGCGCAGCGCGGGCCAGTCCCTTTTCAGGAACTGTTCGCGCTCATGGCGCAGCAGCCGTTCCCGGGCGCCGGCCATCACATACATGCCCAGGCCGCGGCGCGTCTCGATGAGCCCGTGCTCGCTGAGCGCCTGCAGGGCCCGCGTGACCGTCAGCGGGTTGATGACGTACTGCGTCGCGAGTGCGCGGACCGAGGGCAAGGCCTCGCCTTCCGGGGGGCTGCCGTCCAGCAGTTGCACGGCCAGTCGGTCGGCGAGCTGCTGGTAGATCGGTGCCTGGTCTGTCCAGGTGGGAGTCATGGGTGCTCCGAGGTGTGTTGCTGATGTAGCACACCATATCTGCAGGCCCGGGGGTGGACCTAACGGGGAGCGACAGACTGCAGATTCGGGGGGATGGGCTGTAAAGCATTGAAAGAGTGCTGGCCAGCAAGGTCGGCGCCTTCGTGGCGCTGCTCGACCAGAAGGACGACTGCGAGCGCCTGCTGAGGGCCAACCAGCGCATGGCCGCCGAACTGGCGCCATATCCTCAAGCTCGCGGCCAGCGCCCTCGCCGACCCCCGGCGGCAGGCAGACGCCTTCACGGCGATCGAACGTGTGCGCGATACGCCGACGGCACATGCCGGCATTTCGTACACCTTCTCTGCGGGCGTTGCGCGGGCCCGACCGCATGAGTCTCTGGACGCAGTGATCAAGCGCGCTGACCGAGCGCTCTACCTCTCGAAGGAGCGCGGTAGGGATTGCACCTCCAGCGAGCTGATGGGCCTTTGAGCCGTCGCGCTCTTGCGTCAAACCCGCTGTGAGCCGCAGTAACGACTCGTCTATTCAGTGCTGCGCCTGAACAGACGATTGCTGACGCTCATGCGCGGCGATGGGGTCGTCTGCACAGGGGCTGTCTTCCTGTTCAAGCCACTTGAACGCTCCGGCAATATCGGAGTAAAAAATCCGGTGATCGCTACCGCCGAACGCTAGCCGAGCCATGTAGGCAAGGTGGCTGTCCGGGACGACGATTGCTCGCCGCAGCCCGACACCCGCGCCGCCCTCATCCAGATAGACCTGCGACAGGGCTGCATCCGCGCTGAGCGAATGGGCTTCCAGCAGGTCATAGAGGACGCAGCGACTGCCAGTCTTGGCGACGATCTCAAGCACCCGCGTCTGGCATCGCCACAGCAAGGCCTCGGTCGCCTCTCCGCGAATCCTCGCAATCACCAACTTACCGACAGGTTCAATCCAAAGCCCTTGATCCACAGCTCGCACCGTTCAATTGACGCGCTATTTCGGCATCTGAATGCCCAAGCGCCTGGCGCTACTCTTGCGTCAGAAAGCGGCGGAGCGGGTAGGACGCGGCGCCGCTTACATGCCCCGCGCAGTCGTGCGGCCTATCAAATCGTGGGGGGTCGAGGGGTGCCGCCGTGCATGACTGTGAGTTGGTAGCAGACAAGGGCTTGACCACAGCAGCAGCGTACGTTCAGGGAAACGGCAGTTCAAGGTTCCGTGAGCCGGGCGTCATGACAAGCGGCCCAGCTCCTTCAGCAGCTTCTCCCGCGCCGCCGGATCGCTCACCGCTTCCGCCAGCCGGTTGAAGAACACCGCGCGGCTGTCGATGCCGGCTGCGGCGCGCTTGACCAGTACCTTGGCGATGGGCCCGACGTACTGGGCCAGCAGCGTCTGGGCCTTGTCCATCACCGCGTCGTTAAGCGGCCCGCCAATGGTGGTGCCACTGCTGGCTGACCCCGCCGACCCGGCTGAACCTTTGGACCCGGGCGGGGCGCCGCTGGTGCCGCCGGCCGTTTTCACGCTGCCGCCGGTGACGAGGCTGGCCTGGCCGAGGAAGCTGTCCCTCGCCCGCGGGTCGCTGACCTGATCGGCCAGCTTGGCGTAGAGCTCGTTCAGGTCGGTGCACTCGCGCGCCGCGCGGCGCACGAGGACGCTGGCGAGCGGGCCGACCAGCTTGGCCAGCGTCTGCTCGGCCTGGGTGAGCTGGGCCTTGTCCCAGTGCGTCGGCGGCGGCGCGCCGCTGGAGCCGCCGGCCGTGGTGGGCGGGGCGATGGTGGGCGGCGCAATCGTGGCCGAGAGAGGCGGGCGGGCCGGGCGGGGCGGCGCCATCATCAGCGTGCGTTCCCAGGCGGTGTCGTCGATGCCGCTGCCGGCGCCATCGAGCAAGGCCTGCTTGAATTCCTCGGTGTCGGCGAAGCGGTCGGCCGGGCGCTTGGCGAGCGCACGGGCGACGATGGCGTCGAACCAGCCGGGGCGCTCGGCGCCGTCGACGATGGACGGCGGCATAGCGTCCTCGTTGACGACCTTGTACATGAGGGCTTCGGTCGTGCCGGCAAAGGGCGCGCGGCCGGTCAGCAGCTGGTATAGCACCACGCCGGCGCCGTAGATGTCGACGCGCCGGTCCATGGGCTTGCCGAGGAACTGCTCGGGCGCCATGTGGCTGGGCGTGCCCACCATGTAGTGGGTCTGCGTGAGGCTCTGCGACTCGATGCGCGCGATGCCGAAGTCGGCCACCTTGAGCCGGCCATTGCCCATCATGATGATGTTGCTGGGCTTGACGTCGCGGTGCCAGACACCCTTCTCGTGCGCATGGCCCAGCGCGTCGAGCAGCTGGCTCATGATGCCGGGGATGTCGGTGTCGGTGAAGCGGACCTTGGAACTGAGGTAGCTCGCCAGCGAGCGGCCCTCGACGAACTCCATCGCGATGAAGGCGACCTGCTCGGTGCGGCCGAAGTCGTAGACGGCGACGATGCCCGGGTGACCGAGGCGGCCTGCGGCCTGGGCCTCGTTACGGAAGCGCGAGGCCGGCGCGCCGGGGCTGTCGTCGTCGGCGTCGAGGTTGGTGCGGATGGTCTTCAGCGCGACGGTGCGCTGGATGTCGGGGTCGAAGCCCTTGTAGACGACGCCCATCGCGCCTTCACCGAGGACTTCGGTGATGCGGTATTTGCCGAGCTGAGAGGGATGCTTGGCCGGACTAGGCATCGAGTAGCTTCATGGCCTGCACGACGCTGGCGCGCATGCGCGAGAAGGAGTCGGACAGCGTGGCGATCTCGTCGCGGCCGCTGGTCTTGAACTCAGGGGCCTCCAGGTCGCCCTGGCTGACGCGGTCGGCCAGCGCCGACAGGCGCGTGACGGGGCGCACGACCAGCATCCACACCATCAGGTTGAGCACGATGCCGACAACGATGAAGACGCCGATCAGCGAGGTGATGAAGACCTGGAAGACCTTGTCTGCGCGTTGCAACGGCACGCCCAGCGGCACGGAGACGATCTGCGCGCCGATGACCTCGTTGAGGTTCCAGCCGAAGCCGTTGGCCGGGCCGTACTTGGCGACCATGGTGGCGGGCGCGGCGTCCACGCTGCTGTGGCAGGCCAGGCAGGCGGGGTCGGTGATGCGCAGCGGGCGGGCGATGTAGAGCGAGGGGCCGGCAGGGGTGTCACGCGTGCCGACGGTTTCCTTCAGGTCGGCGGCGCTCCTGAATTGACCCACGATGTCGGCCTCCCAACTGGTGGCGCGGTCGCGCGGGTTGGTGGGGTTGAGCGTCGCCTCCTTGTAGGCGAACTCGGGGTGCTTGGCCAGCAGCGTGCCCAGCACCTCGGTGGCGGAATAGCTGGGCACCGTCTGCGGCAGGAACTCCTGGGCCATCTGCGAGACCAGCAGCGGCTTGATCTGCGTGTTGGTGTAGGCGCGCACGGCCAGCGCCTTCTCCATCAGCATGCGGGCGCTGCCGACGACCTCCTGCTGGGCGTTGTCCTGCAGCAGCTGGCGGGCGATGTAGCCGCTGACTGCGATGCCCAGGCTCATGACCAGCAGATAGACCAGGTTGAATTTGACGAGCAGTTTCATGGTGACCCCGTAAGGGCGGCAATGTTAGTGCCGGCTTGTGTCGGCCGACCTTCGTGCTTGCGCGCAGATTCACGTGCTGGAAAGTAAAAAAGGGCGCCCGGCCGAAGCCGGGCGCCCTGAAGCAGTGCCACTGCACCGCATCAACCCTTCACGCACACCACCTGCTTGAGCGTGTGCACCACGTCGACCAGCTCGCTCTGCGCGGCCATGACGGCATCGATGTCCTTGTAGGCCGCGGGCGTCTCGTCGAGCACGTCCTTGTCCTTGCGGCACTCGACGCCCTCGGTCGCGGCGCGGTGGTCGGCCAGCGTGAAGGCGCGCTTGGCGTCGCCCCGGCTCATGACGCGGCCGGCACCGTGCGAACAACTTTCGAAGCTGTCCGCATTGCCCTTGCCGCGCACGATGTAGCTGCGCGCGCCCATGCTGCCCGGGATGATGCCGAGCTGCCCCTGCTTGGCGCTCACCGCGCCCTTGCGGGTCAGGTAGACCTCCTGGCCGAAGTGCGTTTCCTTCTGCACATAGTTGTGGTGGCAGTTCACCGCCTCGATGTGGCTCTGGAAGTTCTTGTGGATGACGGTCTTCGCCGCCTCGATGACGCGCTTCATCATCACCTCGCGGTTGGTGGCCGCAAACTTCTGCGCCCAGCCCACAGCGCGCACGTAGTCGCCGAAGTAGCGGCTGCCTTCCTCGAAGTAGGCCAGGTCGCGGTCCGGCAGATTCGCCTGGTGGCGCATCGCGTCCTGCTTGGCCAGCTCGATGAACATCGTGCCGATGAAGTTGCCCACGCCGCGCGAGCCCGAGTGCAGCATGAACCACACCGCGCCCGCTTCATCCAGGCAGACCTCGATGAAGTGGTTGCCCGAACCCAGCGTACCCAGGTGCTGGATGTGGTTGGTCTTGGCGATCTTGGGGTAGTCGCGGCAGAGCTCGGTGAACTCGGGCTCCAGCTGCGCCCAGGCCGTGTTGACCGAACCGGGTGCCTTCTGCCAGGCGCCCGGGTCGCGGCTGCCAGGCTGGCGGCCGTGGGGCACGGCGCGTTCGATGGCCGAGCGCAGGGGACCGAGGTTGTCGGGCAGGTCCTCGGCCCTCAGCGTGGTCTTGCAGGCCATCATGCCGCAGCCGATGTCCACGCCGACGGCGGCCGGGATGATGGCCTTGACGGTAGGGATGACCGAGCCGACGGTCGCGCCGATGCCGAAGTGAACGTCCGGCATCGCGGCGATGTGCTTGAAGACGATGGGCAGGCGGGCCGCGTTCTGCAGCTGGCGCTTGGCCTGCGGCTCGACGGGCACGCCCTGCGTCCACATCTTCAGCGGCACGCCGCCGGGGACGTCTTCGTGGATGTGTTGGGGTTCCATGGTTGTTCTTTCTATCAATAGGTCAGGTGATCGAACACGGCGTCCACCATGACGGGGAACGGCGCGCAGCCGTTGGACTGCGTCTGATCGACCTGATCCAGGAAGTGAGGGAGCAGCAGCTTGGTCGTGAAGGCTGCCTTGGTGGCGGGTGCCAGCATCCAAGCCTTGAAGACCGCCTGCAGTTGCGCGCGGTCGCTCGCAAAGGCGTTGGTGATCTCGTGTTGCGACCAGTAGCCCCAGTACGTGCTCTCCACGAACTTGATGGTGGATTGCGGGCTGGGGTGCAGGGTCCAGTGCTGCAGCAAGGGCGCCAGCGCGAGTCCGGCGTAGTCCGCCATCACCAGGAGCGCCAGCGGGTCTTCGAGCTCGTACCAGACGCCTTCGCCGCTGAAGTCGCCGCGCAGGCAGGCGTCGAAACAGGCCAG
Source organism: Roseateles sp. P5_E8 (assembly GCF_054177665.1). Taxonomy (NCBI): domain Bacteria; kingdom Pseudomonadati; phylum Pseudomonadota; class Betaproteobacteria; order Burkholderiales; family Sphaerotilaceae; genus Roseateles; species Roseateles sp. P5_E8. Next base: position 56,909 of record NZ_JBGCUM010000007.1, read on the forward strand.
CATGAAGCCGTCGAGCGCGGCCCGCTCGTTGGCGCTGAAGGCATCGGCGGGACAGCGCCCCACGCGATCCAGCGTGAGCTCGACCGCGTGGTGTGTGTCGACGCCATCTGCCAGCAGCTCCAGCAGGCGCGGCAGCAGGTACTTCACCTCGTCGGCGGGCTGGTCGTCGACGGACTTGGCACCGGTGCTGTACTCGTAGAAGTGTTGCCGCTTCAGCTTGCGCAGCGGCACGGCGCGCATCTCGCGCTCCAGTTCCTCGGGCATGCAGCACTGCGTGCAGACGTCCAGATGTTGCCGGGGTGCGACGTAGTGGCCGAACACCTCGTAGGCGCGCCGAACTGCGGCTTGCAATGCCGGCGTGGTCATGATGTCTCCTTGGGTTGAGAACCCCCGCCGGTGACCCGGCGGGGGCGGCACTCAACGCAGCTTCACCAGCCCGTTGAGCACCTGGTCCAGACCTCCGAACACGGAGATCTTGTCGATGCGCTCGGCCACGCGTTCCAGCGTTTCCAGCTCCTTCAGGCGCAGGGCGACGGGGTTGTCCTCCATCACCTTGGCCGTGTTGAGCAGGGAACGCGTCGCCGCGGTTTCCTCGCGGCGGCGGATCACGTTGGCCTCAGCCGCCTTGCCGGCCTCCACCACCTGGGCGAGGATGGTCTTCATCTCGCCCGGCAGCACGATGTCCTTCACGCCCACGCCGTCCAGCTGCAGGCCGTAGCCGGCCAGCTTGGCGGTGACCTGGGCGGTCACGACCTCGTCGATGACCGACTTGTTCTCCAGCAGCTCGTCCAGCGTGCGCGTGCCCACCGCCGCGCGCAGACCGAACTGCAGCTCGCGGTAGAGGTGGTCGGCCGGCTTGGCCAGTTGCTCGAACGCGCGCAGCAGGTCGATGTAGCGCCAGGTGGCCGACAGGTTGAGCCGCAGCGAGACCTTGTCGCGGGTCAGGATCTCCTGGCCCGTCACCTCCAGCGCCTGCAGGCGCAGGTCGACCAGCTCCACGGCCACGTTGCGGCCGAACTTCCAGAAGGCGTAGGAACCTGCGGTCAGCAGGCGCTCCACCTTGCCGTCCACGCGCAGCAGGCCGGCACCGGTTTCCGGCACCTCCACCTGCAGCACGCCGGCCAGGCCAGTCACCGCGCGTGGGCGCAGCTGCGGCTGTGCCAGGCGCGCGGCCAAGGCGGCGGGCAGCTCGGCGGAGGCGCGGAGGTCGATCACCTCGACCTGCACGTCCACCAGGCCGAGCCAGTACAGGCGCCGCGTGGCGGGCGGCAGCACTTCGACGAGCACGCCGTTCTCGGAGCGCAGGCCGGCTTCGTGCTCGCCGAGTTCGACGCGCAGGAACTCCGCCGCGACGACCTCGGGCTCCCTGGCCATCAGGTAGTCGGTCAACGGATGCACAAAGGCCGGCGAGCTGATGGCGAACAGCTCGACCTTCAGCGTGTCCAGGCCGGCGAACAGCCAGTGCGCGCCCGGTTGCAGCACGCGCTCGAAATCGCCATTGCGCAGCAGGATGCCGCGCTCGTTCTTCTTCACAGTCACACGCTTGATCGTCATGGTGTTCTCCTTGTAGTGACGAGTGGTGATGGGGATGAGGGTGCCGTTACAGCAACCCATGCGGACGCCGGATGCCAGGGCTTGGCGCCACGGTGCGCGTTGAATGCCTCCTCCCTGAAGGCATTCGCGGCTGGCCGTGGAAGCAGAGCCCCGCTTGCCCGGCGCGCGAGCAAGGGCCGCTGATGCGCGGGTCCGGCCAAGGCCGGGGCGCACGTCCGGCGGGGTGGTCTTGCGACCGGTTTTGGATTGGCGTAGGCCAAGCTTGGAGCGGGAGTCGAACCCGCGACAGACGAATTACTAGTTCGTTGCTCTACCCGACTGAGCTATCCAGTGGTGGTGACGCCAGGACTCGAACCCGGACCCTTGCGGGACACCATGTCATCACCGTATCAACCGATTCCGGCAGGGCGGCATACGCCGCGGCAACGGGCGATGAAGCCCGGCCGCAACGCACCGGCGGGGCGTGTGAACCCCGGCCTGTGAGCCTTTGCCTTCCTCGGCAGATTTGTTGTCGCCCGAGCTTGTCAGCTGAGGCGAGATTCTCTCGGCAGGCGCGCGGCCAGCCAGTCGTGCACGTCGGCGCGGATGTGCCGCCCCTTCAAGATGAAGTCTTCGAAGCGGCTGGGCACGAACGGCGCGAACAGCAGCGGCATGCGCGCCTCGTCCGGCGTGCGGGCGGCCTTGTGCGAATTGCAGGCGCGGCAGGCCGCGACCGTGTTCATCCAGCTCAAGGGTCCGCCCCGGCTGGCCGGGACGATGTGGTCCACGGTCAGCGCGCGGTGGTCCTGCACGGCGCCGCAATAGGCGCAGGTGTGCCTGTCGCGCTTGAGCAGCTTGCCCTTGCCGAAGGTCGGCACCACGTCGAAAAGGTTGATCCTCGACGCGCCGCGCAGCGCCACGATGGGCGGCACGGCCAGCACCGACTGGCGGCCCGTGGCGGTGTTGACGCCGCCGCGCAGCACGGCCAGCGGCTGCGCGCCGACGGTCCAGACGACCGAGCCGGTCGCGACCAGGCAGGCGGCCTGCTCCACCGAGATCCAGGCCTGGGGCAGGCCGGTGATGTCCAACTGCAAAACGTCGTGCATGGTGACCTCCTTTCAGTCTGGGCACGGTTGAGGGGGAGGCGGGCGATCACCGTTGGTAGTGATCGCGGTTCACGCCGTCGAAAGCAGCCCTTGAGCAGGCAGCAGCGCTTGAAACGACCTCCGTGAACCACAGGGGCAAGGGTCGTTCCTGCCGAGCTTCTCGATCAATTCTTTGTGGCCATGCACGACACGGTCGCCACGCTTGACCTGGGTTTCAGACGGGAAGCCCTTGCGGCGCTTGCTCATGGTCTCGAAAGCTGTGGACGGTGTGCTTTTTCATGATGGTCTCCAGTGAAGGTGATGCATGCGCTTGGGGGTGGCCGGCCGGATTCGAACCGGCGATGCGAGGATCACAACCTCGAGCCTTAGGCCGCTAGGCGACGACCACACCCAAGCACACGCGCTGAGAAACGAGTGGCGCCGCCAGCGCGTCCTGACCCCGCGACCTCCGGTTCGACAGACCGGCGCTCTTCCAACTGAGCTATGGCGACATGAAATGGTTGGTCCGGGTGGCACGAGTTGAACGTGCGGCCCTCTTCGCAGAAGCAGACGCTCTACCTGGCTGAGCTACGCCCGGACTGAAAAGGTTGTCGGTAACGGGTTCCGACGCCGCCCAATCGTTGCGGCCGGTTTGCGCCCCTCGAAGCGTGAGTTCGCCGGGGGGCTTGGGTTGATGAGTGGTACCCCGTGCGGGAGTCGAACCCGCCTCTTCGGCTTGAAGGGCCGAGGACCTCACCGGAAGTCCAACGGGGCATGGTGAATGAATGGACTCGACGCTCGGAATCGAACCGAGGTGGGCTTGACGCCAGCGGCTTTGCAGGCCGCCGCCTTCGACCGCTTGGCTACGTCGAGTTTGTTTGGCGCCTCGTGAACGATTCGAACGTCCGACATCCGGCTTCGTAAACCGGCGCTCTTGTCCACTGAGCTAACGAGGCATGAAAAACCATCTCGGCTGTGTCCACACGCGACGCGGCTGGTTTGCGCAAACCAGAGATGCGTCGCTGCACGCGACAGGCGGCCGCCCGAGCGCACATGCACACCGGGCCGGCCGATGCTTGTGCGTGGGCACACCCGAGATGGGGCAGGGCAGCCGAGGACCAGCCTCGGCGCCTGCCAGTTTTTGAGCGCCGCGCCGATGTGGTCGGCGGGCGCTCGATGCAAGTTGTGAAAGAGCAGGCGCTGCGCTGGCGCAGCGGCGCCGAGGCAGCCCCGGCGGCGAAAACAAAACAAAAGGCCCGGTTCCTTGCGGATACCGGGCCTCAGAAGAGCGTGGAAGGGCGGCGCTAGCCGGGACCTTCTCCCGATGTGTGGGTGTCATGACGATCACGACCGCAGTCGTGGGCATAGCCGACCTGGGGCTGCATGCCCTCCGCTTTCGGTCCCTCAACCAGCGCCATCCAGGCGCCATCGCGCCTGCTCGAAGAGCCGAGGTGTGCGATGACGTTGAAGAGGTGGCGGTTCATGGCGAGGTGCGAAGCGGTTCGGTCGGGTTGAGGTTGTTCGGGTGCCCAACGGCTGTTGAGCGAATCCATGTATTGTGAAAACTGTTCACGCCTTGGTCAAGCGCGGCGCACCACCTAGAATGCATGTGAAGTGTTTTAACAACACTCAGCCCATCGACTGCTCACCGTGTCCAGCCCCGCCACCATCCGCCGGCTCAACGCCCTCGCGCTCTTCCAGACCTTCGCCGAGGCCCGCATCACTGCGGGCGATCCGCCCAAGGGCCTGGAGGCCGCGTGGGCGGCGCGCATCGGCGTCAGCGGCGCGACCTGGTCCATGGCCAAGAGCGGCGCCCGGCCCATCGGCGACAAGCTGGCGCGCCAGATCGAGCATCACTGCGACAAGCCGGCCGGCTGGATCGACGAAGAGCGCGAGCCCACCGGCCTCACGCCCGCCGAGCAGCAGTTCCTGGCGCTCGCGCTGAAGACCTATCGCGGCACGAACAGCGATGGGCGCAAGAAGCTCAGGCAGGCGCTGAAGGAGTTCGGCAGCGGCGGTTAACGCCGCTGCCTCGCGGCCTTACTTGGCCTGCGCCTTGTCTAAATCCCCCGCCCACGACCAGTTCGCCTTGGCCGGGTCCACCCAGCGCTTGATGGCCGCATTCACCTGGGCCAGCGTCAGCGCCTCGCCGCGTGCGTCCAGGTCGGCATTCCACTTGAACTGGCGGCCGCGCTCCAGGTGGCCGGCGATGGCACCGGCGACGGCGCCGTCCTCGCTGCGCCAGGTGTCGCTCTGCGCCTTCATGGCGCGCTTGGCGGTGTCCAGCTCGGCTTGCGTGATGCCGTCGCGCACGAAGCGGGCCAACTCGTCGTTCAGCGCGGCCTCGACGCGGCTGCGGTTCTCGGGCGCGAAGATGGCGGCCATGCCGATCTGGCCGTTGACGTCGAAGCTGGAGGCGTTCAGCCAGGCGCCGGCACCATAGGAGATGCCTTCCTTCTGGCGCAGCCGGGTCAGCAGCCGCGAGTCGAAGCCGCTGGCGCCCAGCACGTGCACGGCGATGCGCAGCGCGGCGTGGTCGGCGTTGTCATCGTCCAGGGGCAGCAGCAGGCCGCCCATGACCATGGCGTTGGGCTTGTCCTTCAGCGTCGCGTTGAGTTTGGCGCCCTGCAGGGGCGGCAGCGGCTGAGGGATGCGGGTGTAGGCCTGCGGTGCGCTCCAGCCGCCGAACAGGCGTTCGAGTAGCGGCTTGACCTCGGCGGGGTCGAAGTCGCCCACCAGCACCAGCTCTCCATGCGCGGCGCCCAGGAACTCACGGTGGAAGGCCTGCAACTTCTCCGGCGTCACGGCCTTCAGCGCGGCGATGGCTTCGGCGAAGCTGGCGACGTAGCGCGGGTCATCGGCCGGGTAGGCGGCGGTGACGGCCCGCTGCAGGTCGCGCGAGGCGACCGCCTGCGGCTGCTGAGAGGATTCCTCCAGGCCGGCGATCTGCTGGCGCGTCAGCTGCTCGACCTCGGCGGGCGGGAAGCTGGGCTCGCGCAGCACCTCGGCCAGCAGCGTCAGCGCTTCGGCCAGCTGTGGCCGGCGGCCGCTCAGCGTGACGTGGGTGCCGCTCACGGGGCCGCTTTGGGTGCGGACGGTGGTCTTGAGCTTGTCGAAGGTGTCGGCGATCTGCGCCCGCGTGCGCTGCTTCGTGCCCAGTGGCAGCGCGTCGCCCAGCAGGGCCGCCTCGGTGCGCTTGCCGCGCAGGCTGTCCGCCGTGCCGTAATGCAGATTGAGCGCCAGCTCCACGGTCTCGCCACGCGAGCGCTTGGGCACGAGGGCCACGCGCAGGCCGTTCTTGAGCTGGTAGCGCTCGGTGCGGCGGTCGATGTTGGCGGGCCTGGTGTCGAAGGTCTCGCCGGCGGCGACGGCGGCCTTGGGCGTGTAATCCTTCAACGCGTCGGCCGCGGCGACGGGCAGGGCCAGCGGCGTGCGCTCGGGCTTGGCCGTGGCGTAGAGGCGGCCGAGCGTGCGGTTGCTGGGCAGCAGCCATTGGCGCAGCGCCGCGTTGACGCCGTCCAACGTGGCCGCCTCGACGTGGTTGCGCAGCTGGAACAGCAGCCGCCAGTCGCCAGCCGCAATCGGCTCGGACAGCGCCACACACAGCTGCTGCGGGTTGGACAGCAGCTCGTCGAAGCCCTTGGCCCATTGCGCCTGGGCACGCTGCAGTTCCTCTGCGGTGATGGGTTCCTTGACGAGGCTCTCGACGGTGTCGCCCAGCAGCTGCTGGGCGCGATCAACGTCGTTGTCGGACTTCAGCACCAGGCCGAGGTTGAGCAGGCCGGGTTCGGCGTTGCGGGCGGCCCAGCCGAAGGCCTGGGCTGCCAGGCCGGGCTCGACGGCGCGCTTGTGCAGGCGGCCCGCAGGCGTGTCGGCCAGGGCCGTCACGGCGACCTCGAAGGCGGCGAAGTCGGGGCTGGCCAGTGGCGGGATGTGATAACTCGCGAACACGCCCTGCATGGCGCTGACGCGGCGCAGCGAGACCAGGCGCTCGCCCTCCTGCACGGGCTCGACGGTGTAGGTGGGCGGCAGCACGCGCGCCGGCTTGGGCAGGGCGCCGAACACGCGTGTGATCTCGGCCAGCGTGCGCTTGGCGTCAAACGCGCCGGCGACGATCAGCGTCGCGTTGTCGGGCTGGTAGTGGCGCTGGTAGAAGGCCTGCAGGCGCGGAATGTCGACGTGTTCGACGTCGGAGCGCGCGCCTATGGTGCTGCGGCCATAGGCATGCCACTGGTAGGCGGCGGCCTGGGTGCGCTGGATGAGGATGCCCAGCGCGTTGTTCTCGCCGGCTTCCATCTCGTTGCGCACGACGCTCATTTCGGTGTCGAGGTCGCTCTTCAGCACCTTGGAGCCGGTCATGCGGTCGGCCTCCATCGCCAGCGTCCACGAAAGCTGCGCGGGGTCGGCCGGGAAGGTCTCGAAGTAGTTGGTGCGGTCCGCGTTCGTCGAGCCGTTGAACTCCATGCCGCGCTTGGACATTTCGGTGCCGACGCTGGCGTACTTGCGCGTCGTCTTGAAGACGAGGTGCTCCAGTAGATGGGCCATGCCGGTCTCGCCCGCGCCCTCGTGACGGCTGCCGACGCGGTAGGTCACGTTGACGGTGACGGTGGGCTTGGTGGCGTCGGGGATGAGCAGCACCTGCAGGCCGTTGGCCAGGCGGTACTCGCTGACGCCCTCGGCCTCGCGCACCGGTGCTGGCGACGAGGGCGCGGCCATGGCCAGCAGGGGCAGCAGCAGGGCGATGGCGGCAAGACGGGGCGGCAGACGCATGGTGGGGGGCGCGTGGTCGGAAGGGGGCGCCAGCATAGCGACGGGTTAGGGCGTGAAGTCGGACGTCATACCTCGCGCCAGGCCACGGCCTAGGGGGCGACAGCCCTGCGTCAGCACCTCGGGTCGTCTCGCGCCATACTGCCCACCCATGCGCATCCTGCTCGTCGAAGACGACGAACAACTCGTCGAAACCACCGCTCGTGCACTGCGTTCGCAGGGCTGGGTCGTGGACTGCACCGCCCGAGGTGAGCCCGTGCCGCGCTCGCTGCGCGAGGACGCCTACGACCTGCTCATCCTGGACATTGGCCTGGCCGGCATCGACGGCTTCGAGACGCTGCGCCGCGTGCGCACCGAGGGCCTGGCCGTGCCGGTGCTCATCCTGACCGCGCGTGACGCCGTGGAAGACCGCGTGCGCGGCCTGGAGGGCGGGGCGGACGACTACCTCGTCAAGCCCTTTGCGCTGACCGAGCTCGTCGCCCGCGCCCGCGCGCTGGTTCGGCGCAGCCAGGCGCGCACCAGCAACCAGCTTCAGCTCGCCCGCCTGCGCATCGACCAGGAGGCGCGCCGCGCCTACATCGAGGATGAGCCGCTGGCGCTGTCCGCCCGCGAGTGGGACGTGCTGGGCTTCCTGATGGCGCGCGCCGGCAAGGTCGTGCCCAAGGAGCACATCGCCATGGCCAGCAATGCCTGGGACCAGGGCGTCAGCGACAACGCCATCGAAGTCTGCCTGTCGCGGCTGCGCGCCAAGATCGAACCCGGCGGCGTGCAGTTGCGCACGGTGCGCGGCCTCGGTTATCTGCTCGAAGAAATCATCTGAAGTGGCCCGGCGTGGCTGAAGGCTCGCGCTCCAGCCTGCAGCGCCGGCTGTTTGTCTGGCTGATGCTGCCGCTGCTGGTGGTGCTGCCGGTGCTGGGCACGGCGCTGTATCAGCAGGTGCAGAGCAGCGCCCAGAGCTGGCTGGACGAGGGCCTGGAGGACACCGCGCTGACGCTGGCCGGCCAGATCGACCTGCGCAGCGGCGAGCCGCGCATTGACATCAGCGCCACCATGGACCGCGCGCTGCGCTTCGACCGCCAGGACGATGTCTTCTACCTCGTGCTGGGGCCGCGCGGCGAGGTGATGCAGGGCGATGCCGGCCTGGCCGAGCTGCAGCCACGGCCCAAGATGCAGACGGCAGGCAAGGCCTACTACGGCGACGTGCGCCTGCGTGACCGCGAGCTGCGCCTGGTGCAACTGGGGCGCGAATGCGGCGATGGTGCCTGCCAGGTGCTGGTGGCCGAAACGCTGCACAAGCGCGACGCGCTGCAGCGCGAGATCGCCACCTACGTCGCGCTGAACGGCGTCACGCTGGCCGTGCTGCTGGCGCTGGCCGGCTGGTGGGCGGTGCGCCAGGGCCTGACGCCGCTGACCGGCCTGAGCGCCGAGCTGGAGCGCCGCGACCTGCACCGCCTGACGCCACTGACGGCCCGCCTGCCGCGCGAGCTGGTGCCGCTGCAGGCCGCCTTCAACCGCCTCTTCGACCGCCTGGGCCGCGCGGCCGGCGTGCAGCGCGAGTTCCTGGCCGACGCCGCCCACCAGCTGCGCACGCCGCTGACCTCGCTGCAGACCGAGATCGAGCTGGCCATGCTGGAGCCGCACGACCAGCGCGTCGACCCGCTGCTGGAGCGGCTGCGCCAGCGCGTCGTGCGCAGCGCCCGCCTGGCCCAGCAGCTGCTGTCGCTGGCTCGCGCCGAGGACCGCAGTGTCGACGTGGGCCAGCGCGTCGACCTGCGCGACATCGCCACCGAGAGCGGCCAGGACTGGGCGCACCGCAGCCTGCCCAGCGGTGTGGACCTGGGCTTCGAGCTGGCCGAGGCGCCGTGCCTGGGCCACGCCTTCCTGCTGCGCGAGGCGCTGGAGAACCTCATCCACAACGCCGTCAGCTATGCCGGCCCCAGCGCGCGCATCACCGTGCGCTGCGGCAGCGGGCTGGACGGCGCCTGGCTGGAGGTCGAGGACAACGGCCCCGGCATCGCACCGGCCGACCGGCCAGCGGCCATGCAGCGCTTTCGCCGCGGCGACACGGCGGTGGGCACCGGCAGCGGCCTGGGCCTGGCCATCGCGGCCGACATCGCGGCCCGCCACGGTGGCCAGCTGCTGCTGCTGGACGCGCATGGCGGCCCGGGCCTGCGCGCGCGGCTCAGCCTGCCGGCGGCGCCGGGTTCAATCCCAGCTGTTTGAACAGGTTCATCGCCACGACGACGCGCCGCCCCGGCGTGGCCGGCACCTCGTGCATTGCGATGCCCGGGAACATCACCAGCGTGGCCGGCCTGGGCTGGTAGGCGCTGGTCTTGGAGAACACCAGAGGCGCGCAGCCGGGCTCGGCCTCCAGGTAGACGACGCAGCTCAGGTCGGCTGGCCAGTGGTTGTGCGGCGCCGTGTAGTCGGCCTGCTCGTAGATGGCGCCCCAGCAGTGGGTGACGAGCAGGTCCAACCCCAGCGCGTCCAGGTCGCCCGACCAGGCCTTGGGCGCGGCCGCCCTGGCGATCTCGACGACGCTGGCGCACAGCGGCATCAGCTTCTCGTTGAGCAGGTGGCTCTTCCACGGGCTCATGTAGGCCGCCTTCACGTTGGACTCGGGCGACTGCGGGTGGCTGATGCGCAGCTCGTCAATCGCCTCGCGGGCCAGCTGCAGGCGGTCAGCGATGGGGCCGAGCTCGGCAATGATGACGGGCAGCTCGGTCTGGACACTGGCACCGACGACGCGGACGGATTCGCTCATCCGCGCAATTCTGCCCGTGACCCGCCTGACCGCGTGCCTACACTGACCCGAGCCCGACGGAGAGCCCTGCATGCTGCCCGCACCCATTCCCGCCAACGACGAAGAACGGCTGCGCGCCTTGCGCGAGCTGCTCATCCTCGACACGCCGCCCGAGGAGCGCTTCGACCGCCTTGTCGAGTTCGCGGCGGCCGAGTTCGATGTGCCCATCGCGCTGATCAGCCTCGTCGACCGCGAGCGCCAGTGGTTCAAGGCCCGCGTCGGGCTGGACGCCTGCGAGACCGGGCGCGACATCTCTTTCTGCGGCCACGCCATCGTGCAGTCGGAGTTGTTCCAGGTCATGGACGCGCTGCGCGACCCGCGCTTTGCCGACAACCCACTCGTGGCCGGTGCGCCGCACATCCGCTTCTACATCGGTGCGCCGCTGACGATGCCGAGCGGCGCTGCCATCGGCACGCTCTGCCTCATCGATGTCAAGCCGCGCGAGTTTGACGCCATGGACCGCGCCATCCTCGGCACGCTGCGCGACCTGGCCGTGGCCGAACTGGTGGGCCAGGGGGCCGAGGCGTGAACCCGCGCATCACCCCCAGCGGGCGGCTGCTGCTCGTCGAGCCGCAGTTCGTCATGCGCCGCACTGTCTCGACGATGGCGCGCGAGATGGGCCTGGCCGACGTGCAGGAGGCGACGAGCCCGGCGCACGCCGAGAAGCTGCTGACCGAACGCCGCTTCAATGCGCTGCTGATTGCCATCGACGACGAGGGTGAGGCACTGGAGCTGGTGCGCCGCGTGCGCGCCGGGGAGGCCTCGCACCCGGCCGACGTGCTCATCGCCGTCACGGCCATGAGCTGCGACGTGGAGCTGGCGCTGCGTCTGAAGCAGCTGGATGTCTGCCGCCTGCTGCTCAAGCCCTTCAAGGTGCGCGGCATGCTGGAGGTGATCTCTGCACTCGGGGCGCCCGAACCCCTGGCTGAGCACTGAACAGCCGGGCCTGATGGCCGCTTTTGCGGCCATCGCCCGAGCTGCTTCGGCCTAGCATGGGTCACCCATGCGCCGCCTTGCTCTCATCTCCGCTGCCCTGCTGGCCTCCGTGCTGGCCGGCTGCGGAACGCCCAGCCAGCCCCTGCCCATGGCCATCATGCCGGCCGAGGCATTGCAGATCCGCAGCTGGGTGCCGGACGCCTTGAAGGGCCAGGTGGCTGTCGCTGCCGTTCAGGGCGGCTTTGAGACGGGGCGCTGGTGGGGCTCCAAGGTCAGCGCCATGACGTTGCAGCAGGCGCTTGAGGAGTCGCTTCACGCCGTCGGCATGCGGCCCGCGTCGCCCGAACCGGCGCCGCGCTTCGAGCTGCAGGCCCGGCTGGTGCTGCTGGAGCAGCCCACCGTGCCCGTCGTCGGCGTGACCGTGGGCACGGCGGTGCACTACACGCTGGTCGACAAGGCCAGCGGCAAGCTCGTCTACCAGCGCCGCATCGCCAACACCGAGGAGGCCGGTTTCGGCGAGGCCGTGCTGTCGCCGTCCGAGCGGCTGCGCATCGCCAACGAGCGCGCGCTGCGCAGCAACATCAACTTGATGCTGCGCGATCTGGTGACGCTGCGTCCCTGATCTCGTGGTGACGGCGGCCAGCCGTCAGCCACAGCGCCAGTGCGCACAGCACACCCAGCACGCTGGCGATGCCGAAGAACTCCATCATGGCCGCATAGCCCGCTGGGTTGGCCGCGCTGGCGCCGGCGCGGTCGTTCAGCCAGCCGGCCACCAGGTTGGCGCCGCTGATGCCTGCGTTCTGTGCCACCCACATCAGGCCGATGGCTGTGCCGAAGCGGCTGGGCGCGACGATGCGGCTGGCCAGCGGCCACATGACGGCCGGCACCAGCGAGTAGCTGACGCCGATCAGCGCCGTCGACACCCACAGGCTCCAGTGCGTCAGCGCCATGACGGCCAGCGCCACCGGCAGCAGCAGCGCGCCGAAGGCGAGGAACGGCGCGTAGCGGTTGACGCGGTCGCACAGCCAGCCGAAGGCCGGCGTGGCGAACACGGCGGCCAGGAAGACGTAGCTGTTCATCTCGCCGGCCGTGGCCAGGTCCAGCCCGTGCACATGCTGGAAATACGTGATCGAGAAGGTGCTGCGGAAGGCCAGGATGACCGAGTACCACAGCACGCACAGCGCCAGCAGGTACCAGTAGGCGCGGCCGAAGTGCAGCAGGTCGCGCCACACCAGTCGCTCGGCCGTGCGGCCGGTGGGCAGCAAGCCGGCCTCACGCGGGCCGCGGTCCACGCGCCAGTAGACGAGCGACGCGGCGAACGAGGTCGCCGCGATGGCCGCCGCGATGATGAGCGGCGGCTGCCAGCCTTGGGCGTAGGCGGTGGCGAACCAGGTGGGCGACATGTCGGCGCTGTAGGAACCCAGCCGGCCTATGGCCAGGGCCAGGCCCATCGCCAAGGCGAGGCTGCGGCCGCCGAAGTAGTCGGCAATCGCGGCCAGCGTGGCGATGCTGAAGGTCTCGGCGCCGATGCCGAACAGCAATCGCCCGGCCGCCATGCCCGTGAAATTGGGGCTGAAGGCCGTGAGCGCCGCGCCGGCCAGGCAAATGGCTGCTGTCACCAGCGTCATGCGCGCCGCGCCGAAGCGGTCCACGAGGATGCCGCCCACCAGGATGAGGACGATGTTGGGCAGGCTGTAGATGGCGTTCAGCAGGCCGACCTGGCTGTTGCTGAAGCCCCGTTGCTGCTGCAGCAGGTCGGCCACCGGGCCGATGGAGTCGTAGACGTAGTAGTTGCCGAACAGCGCCAGCGCCACGAGGGCGCCGATGAGCCAGGCTGTGCCGCGCGGCGGCTGAGCAGCGGCCGTCACAGCTTGCGGTGGGCCAGTGCGGGCAACTGCTGGCGGACCTGGGCCAGGCGCGCCGGGTCGATGTCGGCGCAGACAACGCCCTCGCCTTCGGGCAGCACGGTCAGCACCTCGCCCCAGGGGTCGACGATCATGCTGTGGCCCCAGGTGCGGCGGCCGTTGGCGTGCTTGCCGCCCTGGGCCGGTGCGATGACATAGCACTGGTTCTCCACCGCGCGGGCGCGCAGCAGCAGTTCCCAGTGCTTCTCGCCCGTCGTGTACGTGAAGGCAGCCGGCACGGCAATCAGCTCGCAGGGGTTGTAGCTGCGGAACAGCTCGGGAAAGCGCAGGTCGTAGCAGACGGAAAGGCCCACGCGCACGTCCCCCGCGTTGAAGACCGTCGGCTGGCTGCCCGCCTCCAGCACGCGCGCCTCGTCATAGCTCTCGCGGCCGTTGTCGTAGGCGAACAGATGGATCTTGTCGTAGCGCGCCACGACCTCGCCAGTGGGCGAGAACACCAGCGTGGTGTTGCGCACGCGGCCCGGCTGCTCGGCCTTGATGGGCAACGTGCCGCCGATGATCCACAGCCTCAGCTCCCGCGCGGCGCGCGACAGCATGGCCTGGATGGGGCCGTGGCCCAGTTCCTCGGCAATGGCCAGCTTGTCGCTGTCCTGGTGGCCCATCAGGCAGAAGTATTCGGGCAGGGCGGCGAGGTGGGCCCCTTGCGCGGCGGCGGATTCGAGCAGTTGGCTCGCGGCAATGAGGTTGGCCCCCACGTCGGGGCCGGAGACCATTTGGCAGGCGGCGATTTTCATGTCGGCCATGCTATCGCTGACAGCGTTGGCAATGCGGCAGAAGTCACGCCGATCAGAGTCGCCCGGGACGAGAATCAAGCCGCCATGCCGCCTCCGTCCCGCCTGCGGCGTCACTTGCTGGCGCTTCCCCTCGCAGCCGCGCTGTCACCGGCCCGCGGCGCGAGTGCGGGCGCGCCGCTGACGCTGCGCGTGCCCGACCCGCAGGCCTACAGCGCGCACGGCCAGTTCTTCATCGAGGTGCTGAAGCTGGCGCTCGCCAGGACCGCCGACAGCGAGCCGCCGCCCACGCTCATCCACGCCCCGGTCGATCTGCCGCGCGAACGCCTGCGCCAGCTGCTGGCGGACAGCCAGCTCGACCTGCTGTGGAGCACGACGACGCCCGAGCGCGAGGCGCAAGCGCTGCCGGTGCGCTTCAACCTGCTCAAGGGCACCAACGAGCTGCGCTTCCTGCTCGTGCGCGCCGCCGACGTGCCGAGGTTGCGCAAGCTGCGCACGCTGGAAGAGCTGCGCCGGCTGAGCGCCGGTGCCGGCACCTTCTGGAGCGATGCGCAGATCCTGCGAGCCAACGGCTTCACCGTCGAGGCGACGCCCAAGTTCGATGCCTTGTTCCGCATGCTCAAGGCCGGTCGCTTCGATTTCATCCCGCGCACCCGCGAGGAGATCGACATCGAGGTGCAGCAGCATGCCGAGCTGGGGCTGGTCGAACTGCCGGGGCTGGCGCTGCAGTACCGGCAGCCGCTGTACTTCTTCGTCACGCCCGGCCGGCCGCAGCTGGCCGAGCGGCTGCAGCGCGGCTTGAACCTGGCGGCGGCCGATGGCAGCTTCGATGCCCTCTTCATGGCCCAGCCCGGGCTGAAGGCGGCGCTGGCGCAGCTGCGCGGCTACACGGGGCTGCGGCTGCAGCTGCGCGCGCTGGAGGCGGACGCAACACCCCGCCCGAATTGACCTAGAGCGCGCTGGCCGCGCTCGCGGCGCTCGCTGCCTTTGCCGCCGGCCCGTCCACCTTCTCGACCTTCGGGTCGTCCCAGGTGCCCGTGATGTGGAACTCGCGCGTGTTGGCCGCAGCCATGGGGCGGCTGAGGATCATCTGCGCCAGGAAGGCGCCCAGGGCGACGGCCGGGTTGATGGCCGCGTAGGCCAGCGAGGCGCCGCCGGCCGACACCTCGGGCACGACGACGACGCGCAGCTTCTGTGTCTCGGCGGCCAGGTCGGTGCTGCCGTCCACCAGCACGGCCGCCTGCAGGCCGCGGATGCGGATGTTGTCGCTGCGCGCCACGCCGGCGGCGATCTTCACGTCGCCGGTCACGCCGTCGAACGTGAAGCCCTCGGCGAAGACGTCGCGGAAGTCCAGCAGCAGCCGGCGCGGCAGCGACTGCAGGCTCAGCACGCCCAGCAGCCGGCCGACGCCGGGCTCGGCCTTCAGGAAGGTGCCTGTGTCGAGCTGGATGTTGAGGGCACCGGCCATGCTTGGGTAATGGGGCGCCAGCGGCGAGCCGTCCCAGCCCACCTGGCCGGCCAGCACACCCTTGCCGCCGCGCAAGGCCTGGCCCTGGCCGAGGCGCTCCAGCAGCTTGCCGCCATCGTGGACGTCGAGCTTCCAGTCGAGCGTGGTGCGGCGCTGGCCGTCGCTGCCGGGATTGCCGCCCCAACGGCCCGTGGCGCTCAGCGTCGCGTCGGGCGACAGGATCTGCAGCTTCTCCAGCTGCCAGTCGCGCGCGCCGGCCGGCGCCTGGGCCAGCACTTCCAGGCGCCCCATGTGCTTGCCGCGCAGCTCGAAGTCGTCGACCTCGATGTCCAGCGACGGCAGCGGGCTGCTGCTGGCCGCGGCCTTGGCCGGGTCCATCAGCTCGCTGACCGATTCGACCTCGGAGCGCGGCAGCGACAGGCGCGTCAGTCGCGCCTGCACGGCCTCGATCTGGCCGCCCTTGACGCCCTTCAGCTCGATGCGGCCGGTGAGCTGCTCGGCATCGACGTTGAGCCGCCAGTTGTTGCCATCGCGCGCCACCACGGCAGACACGCGGCCCAGCTGGCGGCCGCCCACCTTGAGGGCCTGGCTGCGCAGCGCGATCTGGCTGGGCAGCAGGCCCAGAGCGTCGTCACTGCTTTCGCCACCGTTGCCACCACCGCCGGCCAGCGCGCCCAGGCGCTGCTGCCAGGCATCCAGGTCCAGCGAGGCGACGTTGGCCTGCAGCAGCACGCCTGCCGCGGGCAGGGCGGGCAGCTTGTCCTGCACGGCCAGCGCGGCGCGCAAGACCTGCGAGACAGGGCCGGAGACGTCACGCTGCAACTGCGCCTGCAGCAGCGGCGCGCTCGCCGTGCCCACCTCCAGGCGGATCTCGTCGCGGCCGGCGCCGGTCGGCGCGATCAGCAGGCGCAGCGGCAGCTGGGTCTCGGCCTCCTTGCGTGCCGGCGCGGGCAGGTCCAGCGCCAGGCCTTGCAGGTTACTCGACACGCTCAGTTCCGGATGACCCTCCTTGCCCACGGCCAGCTGGAAGCGGTAGCCCGTCTGGCCGCTGGCCGCCTGGGCCAGGCGTGTGACGGCGCCCAGCTCGGTGGTGCGGCGCAGGCCCTCGGCCGTGGCCTGGCCCTGCACAGCGAAGCGCATGCTGCCGTCGCGCTGCGTGCCGCCCTCGATGCCGGCGTCTCCGCCCAGCAGCCGCGCCGTCATGCCAGCCAGCAGCAGGCCTTTGCGGTCGAAGTCGATGCGGCCGCGTGCGCTGGCCAGCGCGGGCAGCTCGGGCCGCAGCCGCAGGTCCACGCCGCCCAGCTGCAGCTGGCCCTTGACCGCCGTCTGCGTGGTGTCGTCCAGCGGGATGCTCAGACCCAGCTTGAGGGCCACCGGCCCCTGGGCCGCCGTGGTGCTCAGCGCGTGGCCCAGCCATTCGTCCAGCGGCGAGCTGCGCACGAAGTTGAGCAGCTCGGTGCCGGCGCCGCGCCCGTTGCCGTCCAGCGCCAGCACGCGGCCGCGGTGCAAGTCCTTGATGCCGCCGTTGACGCCGCTCAGCTCATAGCCCAGCACCTTGGCGCGGCCGTCCTTGATCTGCATGCCACCGCGCTCGAAGATGACCTCGGCGTCCACGCCCTCCATGACCGGCCAGTTGGTGCCGACGTCGCTCGGCGGCACATAGGCCAACCGCACGCCCTGGGCCTGAGTGGAGACGCGGAAGATGCCGCTGGATCTGGGCGTGTCGAAGGGGAAGTCAGCCAGCTCGCCCTTGATGCGCACATGGGTGTTGCGCGCCTCGCCGGCCAGCAGCGCGCGTGCGATGTAGCTGCGCGTGTTGGGCAGGCTCATCGGGACGTAGCGGGCCACGCGCGTCGCGTCCACCCGCTGGGCGACCCGGCCGGTCAGGTCCAGGAAGCCCGGCGTGGTGGCGCCGGCCTGGCGCTTCCAGGTCACGTCGAACTCGCCGCTCAGGTCGGGCGTCTGCAGCTTCAGGTCCTGCAACTTGAGCACCACCTCGCCGGGCGTCTTGGCAGTTGCTTGCGGCAACTGCCAGCTCAACTGCGTGGACAGCCGCGTGATTGGAAGCCGCGGGTCCTCGAACAGGCCGGGCAGCTCGACTTCGCCGTCGTGCACCGTCAGCCTGGCCGAGCCGCCGCGCTCGCTGGCGTCCAGTGCCAGGCTGGCGCCGCGCAGGCCGGGGCGGCCGAGGTGACCCTCTTCGCCGGGCTTGGCGGCCAGGGCCAGGCCGTCCAACTGGGCCTTGACGCGGTAGCTGCGCGGCGCGTCCAGCGTGCCCTGCCATTGGCCGGAGAGGGCCGTCAGCAGGCCGCGCGGCGCCAGTTCATCCAGCAGCTGGTGGGCGCGCTCGCCAAGCGGCAGGCGCTGGGCGATCTGGGCCATCAGCGCAAAGTCAAGGCGCTGGGCATTGACCTCGCCGCCCAGCACTTCGTCGGCCTTGCCGAGCTGCAGGCTCACGCCCCAGTCCGAGCGCGGCCAGGCCACGCCATCGCCGCTGACGAAACCGAGCTGATGGGCCTGCAGGCTCAAACGGTCCTTGCTGCGCGCCAGGTCCAGCCGGCCTTCGATGTGGTCCAGGTCCAGCTCGGGCGCGGACTCGAGCACCTTCAGGCGCACCGCGCGCAGCGCCAGGTCCAGCGTCGCGCTGACCGGCTCGCCGTCCTTGATCTGGCCCCAGGCGCGCACGGCGCCGTCGCCCTCGCTGAGCTGGAAGGGCAGGTCCACATGGCGCTTCAGCTGGCTGAGGTCGGCGCGCGGCAGTTCGGCATACAGCTCGCCGCTCCAGTGCGAGAACTCGGCCGGCCGCTTCAGCACGCTCTGCGTGAACTGGCCGCGCAGCGTGAAGCGCTGTCCCCAGTCGGCCGGCGGTGTCGCGTCCAGGCGCAGTTGGTGGCGGCGCAGGCCGTTGCGCATGATGAAGTTCAGGTCGGACAGCTCCAGCGGCCGCGCGTCGGCGCGCTTCTCGTCCACCCAGCGCACACGACCCTTGACGACGGCCAGCTCGGGTTGGCTGAACAGCCAGTCCAGGCCGGCGTCGCTGGTGCCGGTGTCGGAACGCTCGGCCTCGTCCAGGTTGAGGCCGCCGATGAAGATGCGGCCGTTGGCGTCGCGGCGGATGACGAGTTCGGGCGCGTCGATGAGCAGCTGCGAAAAGCGCGGCTGCAGCACGACCAGGGATTGCGCCGACAGCACGGCCGCCACGCGCGGCAAGGTGAGCGCCGGGCGGCCGCTGGCGTCCAGCACGCGCACGTCGCCCAGCTCCATGCGCGGCATCCAGCCGCCGCTCTCGACCGTGATGCGGCCGATGCGCAGCTCTACCCCCAGGGCCTTTGAGGCTTCCTTTTCCAGCCAGGGGCGCCATTCGTTGGCGTGCGGGAGAATGGCCCAGTGCAACACGCTCCAAGCCACCACGCCCAAGCCCCACAGCAAGGCCAGCAGCAGCAGCGCCCAGCGCAAAGCCCGCCAGCACAGGCGCAAAGGCCAGTTGACGGCGCGGGAACAATGGTGGAGGGCGGCCGTGAGGATGTCAGACACGTTGTCTTGGGGCAGTGGGAACCGGCCGGCGGCCAATCTAGCACAGGGATATGAGCGAACTGTTTCCCGTCTTTGCTGAACACAGCCGCTATGTGCAGCGCATCAGGCGCCGTTATGCGGCCGAGCTGCCGCTCCTTCAACCGGGCTTGCCCGACCGGGCCGTCATCGCCGCCTTGATCGAGACTTTGGCCACGGATAGGACGCTGGCCAGCGCCCTGCGCGTGGCACGCCACCTGGTGCTGGAGCGCTTGGCGGTGCTGGACATCGAACAGGGCGCGAGCGTGGCGGAGGTCACGCTGGCCATGACCCACCTCGCTGAAGTCACGCTGGACCTCGCTGTCGCGGCCGCCCGCGCCGAGCTGGACGAGATCCACGGCGAACCGCGCAATGCGGAGGGCGGCGACATCGCCTTCTGGGTGCTGGGCATGGGCAAGCTCGGCGCCCGCGAGCTGAATGTGTCGTCCGACATCGACCTCATCTACGTCTACGAGGACGACGGCGAAACGCAGGGCCGCCGGCCCATCAGCGCGCATGAATATTTCGCCAACGTCGCCAAGCGCCTTTACGCGCTGATCGGCGACGTGACCGACGACGGCCAGGTCTTCCGCGTCGACCTGGCGCTGCGGCCCAACGGCAAGAGCGGGCCGCCGGCCGTCAGCTTGGCCATGCTGGAGGAGTATTTCCTCGTGCAGGGCCGCGAGTGGGAGCGCTTCGCCTGGCTGAAGAGCCGTGTCGTCGCACCGCTCAGCGGCCCCGGCGCGCCGGGCGACCCGCGCACGCTGGCCCTGCGCGACCTCGTCACGCCCTTCGTCTACCGGCGCTACCTGGACTACGGCGTCTTCGAGGGCTTGCGGCAACTGCACGGCAAGATCCGCAGCGAGGCCAAGGCCCGCGCCGCCGGCCGGCCCGAGCGCGCCAACGACGTCAAGCTGTCGCGCGGCGGCATACGCGAGATCGAGTTCACCGTGCAGCTGCTGCAGGTGGTGCGCGGCGGCCAGTTCCCCGAGATCCGCACGCGCTCCACCGTCAAGGCGCTGGCCCAGGTTGCCGCCAGCGGCCTGATGAAGGCCGAGACGGCCCGGCGCCTCAGCGACGCCTACGTCTTCCTGCGCCGCGTCGAGCACCGCATCCAGTTCCTGGACGACCAGCAGACCCACTGCCTGCCGCAGGGCGACGCCGATCTGGCCTGGATTGCCGCTTCGCTGGGGCTGAAGTGCAGTCGCGAGACCTGCGAGTTGTTCGAGCAGCTCGGCGAGGTGCGCGAGCTGGTGGCGATGGAGTTCGACGCGCTGCTGCACGAGGGCGGCGCGGCGCCTCAGGGTGGCTGCAAGGGCGGCCAGTGCGGTGGCCCCAAGCCCACAGTGGACGGCGAGGACTTCCTGCAACGCCTGCCCGAGGCGCTGGCCGTGGCCGTGCGCGCGCTGGCCGAGACGCCGCGCGTGCAGGCGCTGCGCGAGGAGTCACGCCAGCGCCTGGCCAAGCTCTTCTACCGCGCCGCGCAGGCCGTCGAAGCCGATGAATGCTCGCTAGCCGCGGCGGTGCGCTTCGTCGACTGGGTCGAGCCCCTGCTGCGCCGCGAGAGTTATCTGGCCATGCTCGTCGAGCGCCCCGCCGTGCAGGCGCGGCTGCTGCGCCTGCTGGGCCTGGCGCGCTGGCCGGTGCGTTATCTGATGCAGCACCCGGGCGTCATCGATGAGCTGGCCGACCCGCTGCTGCTGACTGCCCGCTTCGACCGTGAGGCCTTCCTCACTGACCTGCGTGACCGCGAGAAGGGCTGGGCCCGCAGCGGCCAGGCCGACGAGGAGTCGCTGCTGGACACGCTGCGCCGCGCCCACCACGCCGAGGTCTTCCGCACGCTGGTGCGCGACGTCGAGGGCCGCATCACGGTGGAGCAGGTTGCCGACGACCTCTCGCTGCTGGCCGACGCCGTGCTGCAGATCGCCATCGACTGGGCCTGGGCGCGTTTCAACAAAGCGCATCGCCCCGACCCGCGCCTGGCCGTCATCGCCTACGGCAAGCTGGGCGGCAAGGAGCTGGGCTATGGCGGCGATCTGGACGTGGTGTTCGTCTTCGATGACGACGACGAGAACGCCAGCGAGATCTACGGCGCCTTCCTGCGCCGCCTCATCACCTGGCTGACGCTGCGCACGTCGGCCGGCGAGCTGTTCGACATCGACACGGCGTTGCGGCCGAATGGCAACTCGGGGCTGCTGGTCACGTCGCTGGCGCATTTCGAGGCCTATCAAACGGGCCGGGGCAGCAACACCGCCTGGACCTGGGAGCACCAGGCCATCACGCGGGCGCGCTTTTGCGCGGGCAACGCCGAGCTGGCCGAGCGCTGCGAGAGCGTGCGGCGCCAGGTGTTGACGGCGCCGCGCGACGCTGAGGCGCTCAGGCACGAGGTGCAGGCGATGCGCGAGAAGGTGCGGGCGGCGCGGCCGGTGAAGGAAGGCCTCTTCGATGTGAAGCACAGCGAGGGCGGCATGATGGACGCCGAGTTCGCCGTGCAGGTGTTGGTGCTGGCGCATTCGGCGGCGCATCCGCAGTTGCAGGACGACCTGGGCAATATTGCGCTGCTGCGGCTGGCGGAGACCTTAGGGCTGCTGCCTGGCGGGGTTGGCGAGGCGGCGGCGAATGCGTATCGGGAGCTGAGGCGGGTGCAGCACAAGGCAAGGCTGGATGAGCAGTCGACGGCGCTGGATGCCGAGGCGGCCGCGTTGTTGCAACCGCAACGGGATGCCGTGCAGGCGTTGTGGCTCGCGGTATTTGGTTGATGGCCAGGCCCAGCCGGGGGTTCGTCCCGGCGGCCGACTCACTTTTTGCGCCGCCAAAAAGTAAGCAAAAAGCTCTCCCCTGCGAAACCGCCCCTGTCGGGGTCCCCTGCGATGCTCGAAGCCCGGGGCCGCACCCAACTCACTTCGCTACGCTCCGTTCAAACAAAGGGGTGCGAAGTCAGAGCTTGAAGCTCGCTTCGCTCGCGCCCCGGGCTTCTGCGCTTCTCGGCGGTTTAGAAGGGGAGGTTCCCGAACAGCCCCAACAGCCAACAGCCAAACCCGAAAGCCGGGTGGTGGATGTATTTCTGTGTGCCCCCTTTAGCCCCGCCGAGGAACGGAAAGTCTTGAGGCCGTGCGCGCAGCGCACTTCAAGAACTGACTCCGCACGGTTGTTTGAGCAGAGCCTAGCGGCGCGAGTTCCGGGCGGGGCCTCGAGGCTTGAGTACCGCAGGGCGGGGCGGTCGGGGGGAGCTCTTTGGTTACTTTCTGGCGGCCCAGAAAACCGAAGGTTTCGGCGAAGCCAAAGTGACTCGCCCGCCGGGGCGAAATCCCGGCTCGGGCCTCGCCAGTGAACCGCACTAGGAGTTGGCTGACCGTCTGCGCTGCATTCGCCGCGCTGTCGTTGCTGACATGGCCGTTCCCGCGCGACGCGCTCGACTGGCAACCCGCCCTGATCGCCACCCAACCCTGGCGCGCCCTCACCGCCGCCTTCGTCCACTGGACGCCCCTCCACCTCGCCGCCAACCTCGCCGGCTGCGTCGTTCTCGCCCTGCTGGGCCACCGCGCCACCCTCGGCAAGCGTGAGGCACTCGCGGCCCTCATCGCCCTGCCGCTGACTCAAGCAGCCCTGCTGCTCCGCCCCGACCTCCACCGCTATGCCGGCCTCTCCGGTGAACTGCACGCCCTCGTCGCCATCGCCGCGCTGAGCCTGCTCGTGCGCCGCAGCCGCGACCACTTCATCGGCGCCGCCATCGCCATCGGCCTCATCGCCAAACTCGCCCTCGAACATCCCCTCGGCCCCGCCCTGCGCACCACCGCAGGTTTCGACTTCCCTGTCGCCCCATTCGCCCACCTCACCGGCGCCATCGCCGGCCTCATCGCCTGGAGCCTGACAATGCGCAGCTACCCGAAATCACCGAGGAACCCGCATGGGACGTGAAGCCAGCTGTACCGCCCGCGTCGGCAACGAGACCGCCGAGGCCACCGCCTTGCTCGAATCGACCACCGTCGTGCTGCGCGGCGACCTGAAACGCCGCTGGGACATCGCCACGCTCCAGAACCTGCGCGTCGAAGGCGAGGAACTGCGTTTCGAAGCCGGCGAGGAGCCCGTCGCCCTCGTGCTGGGCGAGAAGGAAGCCGGCCGCTGGCTGAAGAAGCTGCAGACGCCGCCACCCACGCTGGCCGCCAAGCTCGGCGTCAGCGCCGAGAACCCGGCCCTGCTGATCGGCCCGACCGTCGGCCCGCTGGACCCGGCCCTGGCCGAGGCGCTGGCCGGCGGCATCACCACCAACCTGCGCGAGGCGCGCATGCTGGTCGCCGTGCTGAGCAACCCGTCCGAACTGCCGCGCATGGCCGAGTTCCATGCCGACATGATCTGCAAGACCGTCTGGGTCGTGCACGCCAAGGGCCCCGAGGCCAGCCCGTCGGACACCGAGGTCCGCCTGGCCATGCGCAACTGGGGCTATGTGGACAACAAGACCAGCGCCGTGTCGGACAAGCTGACGGCGACGCGCTATGTGCAGACGCAGGAGCCGGCCAAGAAGCGGGTGCGTAAACGCTGATATCAAACGCCCCTCGCCCAACCCCGCATCGCTGAACGCGAGCGAGTCTGGTCGGTCCCCCGGGGGGACGGCGATGCGTGCGGCATCGAGCCGCTCGCACATCGCCAACGGGGCCGGCTTGGGAGCGGCCCTGCGCTCGGCCCCAACACTCACGCGTCGCGGAGCATGACCATCCCTATGCGCCAATCCCAGCTCGACCCCCGCGCCATTGCGCTGCTGCTGCTCTGCTGCGTCCTCTGGGGCATCAACCAGGTCGCCGCCAAGGCCGCGCTGACGGAGATCGCGCCGCTGTGGCAGGCCGGCCTGCGCTCGGTGGTCGCCGGCCTGCTCGTCTGGCTGTGGTCGGCGTCGCGTGGCGTGCGGCTGTTCGAGCGCGACGGCAGCCTGGGCGGCGGCCTGCTGGCCGGTGTGCTGTTCGCGGCGGAGTTCGCCTGCATCTTCCTGGGCCTGCAATACACCAGCGCCTCGCGCATGGTGGTCTTCATCTATCTGTCGCCCTTCGTCGTCGCCCTGGGCATGCCGTGGATCGCGCATGGCGAGAAGCTGGCCGGCAGGCAGTGGGCCGGCCTGGTGCTGGCCTTCGGCGCGGTGGCCTTTGCGTTCGCGGAAGGCTTCTCGTCGCCGCACAGCACTACGCAGTGGTGGGGCGACGCGCTGGGCGTGGCCGCCGCCGTGCTGTGGGCCGGCACGACGCTGGCCATCCGCGGCACGCGGCTGAGTTCCGCGCCGGCCGAGAAGACGCTGCTCTACCAGCTCGGCGTCTCGGCCCTCGCGCTCTGCGCTGCGGCCGTGTTCGCCGGCGAGCCGCTGCCTACGCACTGGTCGCCGCGCCTGCTCGGCCTGTTCGGCTTCCAGGCCGTCATCGTGTCGTTCGCGAGCTATCTGGTGTGGTTCTGGCTTATCCGCCACTACGCCGCCACCAAGCTCGCCGTGTTCACCTTGAGCACGCCGCTGTTCGGTCTGCTGGCCGGCGCGCTGCTGCTGGGCGAGGGCATCAGCACGCGGCTGGTGATGGCGCTCGCCGCGTTGGCGGCTGGGATCGTGCTCGTCAACCGTTGATGTCACGGCCGTGCCAGAGTGCGCGGCCGCTCCTGCCTAGACTGCACCTCCACACCCAGGAGACCCACCCATGATCACCCTCTGCGGCATCCCGCTGTCCAACTACTACAACAAGGCCAAGTTCGCGTTGCTGGAGAAGGGCATCCCCTTCACCGAGGAGCGCATCGAGACCCATTCGCACGAGGAAGCCGTGCTGAGCTGCTCGCCGCTGGGCAAGGTGCCGTTCCTGAAGACGCCGCAGGGCGCGCTGTGCGAGAGCCAGGTCATCGTCGACTACCTCGAAGCCGCCTACCCCGACACGCCCCGCCTCATCCCGGCCGACCCCTTCGAGGCCGCCAAGGTACGCGAGCTCATCGTCTACGTGGACTTGCACCTGGAGCTGGTCGCGCGCGAGCTGTATGCGGAGGCCTTCTTCGGCGGCCAGGTCAGCGACGGCACCAAGAAGCGCGTCGCCCGCGTGCTGCCCGAGAACATCGCTGCCTTCAAGCGCCTGGCCAAGTTCGGGCCCTACCTGGCCGGCGACACGTTCACGATGGCCGACTGCGCCGGCTGGGTCAGCCTGCCCCTGGTCGCCATGGCCACCAAGGCCATCTATGGCGAGGACCTGCTG
Organism: Roseateles sp. P5_E8; assembly: GCF_054177665.1. Taxonomy (NCBI): domain Bacteria; kingdom Pseudomonadati; phylum Pseudomonadota; class Betaproteobacteria; order Burkholderiales; family Sphaerotilaceae; genus Roseateles; species Roseateles sp. P5_E8. The sequence continues at coordinate 81,915 of NZ_JBGCUM010000007.1, forward strand.
GCCGCCGGCGGCGTGGACTGGAAGCCCTATGCCAAGCTGATCGGCGAGCGCCCGCATGCCGCCCGCGTGGTGGCCGACCGCAAGGCCGACCAGGAGCGCTCGCTGGCCGCCAACCGCGCCAAGACCTGACGCGCGGCTTGCCGCGGCGCCCGGGGCGTCGAGAAGTCATTCGGGTGCGACATTTGTTGCGACTGGCGACAGAGGGCCACGCCTAAACTGATTGCCCCCAACCTCGCCCGTCCCTGCCATGCCCATGCGCCCGTTGCTGATCGCCCTTGCTGCTGCAACGCTGGCCGTGCTGGCCGCGCCGGCATCGGCACAGACCCAGGCTGATGCCGAGGCCCGGGTCATCGTGCGTTTCAAGCCCAAGGCGGACAGCGTGCGTGCGAAGGCGCTGTCGCTGCGGGCCACGCGGCTGGAGGCGCGCGAGGTGGCCCAGACACGCGCCACGGCGCTGGGCCTGCGCACCGGCCACGCGCTGGCCGCCGGCCGCAGCCTGGACGAGCGCACCCACGTCGTCATGGCGCGCGGTCTGTCGGGCGCGCAGTTGGCCAAGAGGCTGGCGGCCGACCCCGAGGTGGAACTCGTCGCGGTGGACCAACTGCGCAAGCGCCTGGCATTGCCCAACGACCCGCTGTTCGGCGGCGCGGCGGTCAATGCCGAGACGGTGTCCGGCGGCATCCCCGCCCGCGTCATCGACCAGTGGTATCTGAAGGCCTACAGCAGCACGCCGGGCCAGGTTGTCTCCAGCATCAATGCGCCAGCGGCCTGGGACGCGACGGCGGGCATCACCACCACCACCGTCGTCGCCGTGCTGGACACCGGCGTGCGCACGGACCACCCCGACCTCGCGGGCCAGATCGTCGGGGGCTACGACATGATCGGCTTCGGCAGCCCGGGCAACCTGTCGACGGCGATCGCCAATGATGGCGACGGCGCGGACGCCGATGCCTCCGACCCCGGCGACTGGGTCAGCTCGGCCGACGTGTCCGGCGGCGCGCTGGGCAGCGGCTGCGACAGCGGCGACGTTGGCAACAGCTCCTGGCATGGCACGCGCGTCTCCGGCCTCATCGCCGCCAAAACCAACAACGGCATCGGCATGACCGGTGTCGGCTGGAATTTGCTGAAGGTCCTGCCCATCCGCGTGCTTGGCAAATGCGGCGGCTACGACAGCGACATCATGGCCGGCATGAAATGGGCCGCCGGCATCAGCGTGCCGGGCCTGCCCGCCAATCCCAACAAGGCCAAGGTGCTCAACCTCAGCCTGGGCGGCTCCGGCAGTTGCGCAACGACTGACACGACGGGCGCTCTTTATCTCCAAACCATCGGCCAGGTCAACGCAACCGGTGCGACCATCGTCGTCGCGGCTGGCAACTCTGAGGGACAGAAGGTGGGTCTGCCCGGCAACTGCCCGGGCGTCATCGCGGTGGCGGCGCTGCGCCATGTCGGCACCAAGGTCGGCTTCTCCAGCATCGGCAACGAAGTGACCATCGCCGCGCCGGGCGGCAACTGCATCAACATCCTCAACGGCCAGCCCTGCCTCTACCCGATGGTCAGCACGACCAACGGCGGCACGACCTCGCCGGCGGCCTACACCGGCGACGGCGTGTACACCGGCAGCAACGCGTCGGTCGGCACCAGCTTCTCGGCGCCCGTCGTCAGCGGCATCGTCGGCCTGATGGCAGCGGTGCGGCCGGTGCTGACCTCGGCCGAAGCGACGCCGATCCTGAAGTTGACCGCGCGCGCCTTCCCGACGAGCGGCGGCACCGCCGGCATCTTGGCCTGTACCGTGCCGACTACCGGCAGCGCAGTCCAGGACGAGTGCTACTGCACCACCAGCACCTGCGGCGCCGGCATGGTCGACGCCGAGAAGGCCGTTGCGGCGGCGAAGTTGCTCAACAACGCGACCGTCACCATCACGCCCAGCGCTGCCATGACGGCCGCGCAATCGGGCACGCTGACCGCCGCCATCACCGGCCTGGCCAGCGGCAAGACCGTGACCGCGACCAAGTGGACGATCAATGACAAGGGCGCCAACGTCGTCGGCGATTTCAGCAGCGGCGCCAACTCGGCCACCGCAACGCTGACGCCGACCGCCGCCGGCAACTTCATCGTGCAGGCGGACGTGACCGACAGTGACGGCTATGTGCACAGCCAGACGGCCACGGTCAGCGTCGCGGCGGGCGCTGTCGTCACGCCGCCGGCCACCTCGGGCGGTGGTGGCGGTGGCGGCGGTGCCGTCAGCGCCGCCTGGCTGCTGGCGCTGCTACTGGCCGCCTTCAGTTTGAAGCCGAAGCTGCAGCCGCTGCGCTGCAAGCCCTGAAGCCGGGCGCCAGCGCGGGGTCCTTGCTGGCCTTGAGCTTGGCCGCGAGCAGGCCGTCGGCCTGGGGAATGACCAGCGTGTGGTGCGTCAGCGGGGCCTTCAACGCCAGCACGCGCAAGCCCTTGAGGCCGCGCTTGTCCATCGCCGCCGCCTCGGCCGTCGCCTCGGCCAGGCTGGGCTGCTTGCTCAGCACGAAGGCCGGCTGCTCGGCGGGCAGGCCTTCCAGCGGCTCGAAGTTGAGCTTCAACTGCTTGTAGGTGGCTTCCTTGCGGGCGCGGAACTCGGCGTCGGCCAGCTTGATGGTGGCCACCACCCACACGCCGGCCTGCTCGCTGCTGCGCACCTGGGCTTGCGCGCCGGCCGACTTCAGCGCGGTCTGCGCGGCGGCCAGGGCTGCGTCGCCGTCCAGCGGGCCCAGCTCCAGGCAGCTGCGCTGGGCCAGGGCCGCGACGGCGCTTGCCGCCAGCGGCTGGATGCGCTCGGGATGCTGCTGGGCCGCGATGCGCTGGGGCTCGCGCCCGCCGTGGACCGGCATGCCGGTGACCGTGTCCAGCCAGCCGCGCGACCAGACGAAGAACAAGGCGTTGACCGCCAGAAGCACGAGGACGAGCACACGGATCACGGGGATTCCAATCTCAGACTGAGTTCACCACCACTCACGAGGACGATGCCTGCGTCCGTGTCCAGCAGCAGTTCGCCGCGCGTGGACACGCCGCGCGCCATGCCCACCTGCTCGCCGACTCGCACGCGCTGGCCGGCGGCCAGGTCACGGCGCGAGAACGCGGCCTGCCAGGGGCCGAAGCCCAGGGGCTCGAAGTCGGCCAGCAGCGCGCGCAGCGCGGGGGCGAGGCGGTCCAGCGTGGCCGCCGCCGTGGCGGCCGGGTCCAGGCTGTGCAAGGCGGCATGGCCGCTGGCGAAAGCGCCGCGGTCGGCCTCGGGCGGCAGCGGCTGCAGGTTGAGGCCGATGCCGATGACGACGCCACGGCGCTCATGCGCCATGGGTACGGTCTCGATGAGGATGCCGCCCAGCTTGGCACCGTCCAGGAACAAGTCGTTGGGCCACTTCAGGCGGATGCGCTCGCCACTCGGGTCCAGCGTGTCGGCCACGGTGCAGCCGACGGCGAGGGACAGGCCGGAGAGATCCAGCTCGGCCGGCAGCGACAGCGCCAGCGAGAAAGTCAGCGCGGCGTCGTCGGACTGCCAGGCCCGGCCGAGGCGGCCACGGCCGGCGGTCTGGCGGCTGGCCGACACCAGCAGCGGCCCGCCGCCTTCGCGCAGATGAGCCAGCGCCTCGGTGTTGGTCGAGCCGCATTCGGCGAGGTGGCGCCGCTCCATGGGGATCACCTCTTCTTCGGGGCCAGCATGGTGCCGCGGCAGGTGGCGGCGCCGCACCAGCAGGCGAACTGCTTCTTGACCTTGGCCGTGTGGCGCTCGTCCAGCACCAGGCGGTAGTCGTAGAACAGCTCCTCGCCCGCCGCCAGGTCGCGCAGCGCGTGCACGAAGACGCGGCCGTCGACCTCGTCGGCCTCGCAGTTTGGGGCGCAGGCGTGGTTGATCCAGCGTGCGTCGTTGCCGCGCAGGCCGTCGATGACCATGCCGCTGTCGAGATGGAAGTAGAAGGTGTGATTGGGCTGCGCCGGGTCGTGCGGGTGGCGCTCGACGGCCTCGTCCCAGGAAATGATCTCGCCGGTGTACTCGATGATGCGCGCGCCGGCCTTGATGGGCGCCACGGCGTAGACCCCCCGGCCATGCACGCCGGAATCACGAACTTCGATCTTGCGGCGTGGGGTTTTTGGCGTCATCGGCGCTGTGGTACGGTGATTTCATGGGTGCGCGTGTGCATGGGCGTGCGCGCGAGGCCCGGATTGTAGGCAGGGGATTTCATGTCCCCGGCCCTCTGAATAGCGTTTGAGAAAGACCGATGAGCAAGACTCTGATCATTGCCGAGAAGCCCTCTGTCGCGCAGGACATCGTCCGCGCGCTGACGACCGTGGCGGGCAAGTTCGACAAGCACGACGACCACTTCGAGAACGAGCAGTACGTCGTCAGCTCCGCCGTGGGCCACCTGGTGGAGATCGCGGCGCCGGAGGAGTTCGACGTCAAGCGGGGCAAGTGGAGCTTCAACAACCTCCCCGTCATCCCGCCGCACTTCGACCTCAATCCCATCGACAAGAACAAGGGCCGTCTGAACGCGCTCAGCAAGCTGATCCGCCGCAAGGACGTGACGGCGCTGATCAACGCCTGCGACGCGGGCCGCGAGGGCGAGCTGATCTTCCGGCTCATCGAGCAGTACGCGCAGCCGGCCAAGGGCAAGCTGAACAAGCCCATCCAGCGGCTGTGGCTGCAGTCCATGACGCCGGCCGCCATCCGTGACGGCTTCACCAAGCTGCGCAGCGACGAGCAGATGCTGCCGCTGGCCGACGCCGCGCGCTGCCGCTCCGAGGCCGACTGGCTGGTGGGCATCAACGGCACGCGGGCCATGACGGCCTTCAATTCGCGCGACGGCGGCTTCTTCCTGACGACGGTGGGCCGCGTGCAGACGCCGACGCTGTCGGTCGTCGTCGAGCGCGAAGAGAAGATCCGCAAGCACGTCTCCCGCGACTACTGGGAGCTGCGCGCCAACTTCGACGCCCAGGCCGGCCAGTACGAAGGCAAGTGGTTCGACCCCGCCTGGAAGAAGAACGACGACCTGGAGCGCCGCGCCGACCGGATGTGGAATGCGGCCGATGCCGAGGCCATCGCCAAGGCGGTGCTCGGCAAGCCGGCGGCGGTCTCTGAGGAGAGCAAGCCCAGCACGACCAGCTGCGGTGGGCTGTATGACCTGACGACGCTGCAGCGCGAGGCCAACTCGCGCTTCGGCTTCTCGGCCAAGACGACGCTGTCCATCGCCCAGGCGCTGTACGAGAAGCACAAGGTGCTGACCTATCCGCGGACGGACTCGCGCTTCCTGCCCGAGGACTATCTGGCCGTCGCCAAGGACACGGCCAAGATGCTGGCCACCGAGGATCTGCCCGGCCCGCTGGCCCTGCTGTCGAAGCACGCGGCCACGGCGCTGAAGGAGGGCTACATCAAGCCCACCAAGAAGGTCTTCGACAACGCCAAGGTGTCGGATCACTTCGCCATCATCCCGACGCTGCAGGCGCCCAAGAGCCTGACCGAGATCGAGGCCAAGCTCTACGACATGGTCGTCAAGCGCTTCCTGGGCGTGTTCTTCCCGCCGGCCGAGTTCCTGGTCACGACGCGCATCTCCAAGGTCGAGGCCGACGGCAAGACGCACCAGTTCCAGACCAACGGCAAGGTGCTCGTCAAGCCGGGCTGGCTGGCCGTCTACGGCAAGGACGTGGACGACGAGGACGCCAATCTCGTGCCGGTGCAGACCGGCGAGGTCGTGCGCACCGAGAGCGTCGACGTGAAGGCGCTGCAGACCAAGCCGCCGGCGCGCTACACGGAAGCGACGCTGCTGTCCGCCATGGAAGGCGCGGGCAAGCTCATCGACGACGACGAGCTGCGCGAGGCCATGGCCGAGAAGGGCCTGGGCACGCCAGCCACGCGCGCGGCCACCATTGAAGGCCTGATCAGCGAGAAATACATGCTGCGCGAGGGCCGCGAGCTGATCCCGACGGCCAAGGCCTTTCAGTTGATGACGCTGCTGCGCGGCCTGGAGGTCGAAGACCTGACCAAGCCCGAGCTGACCGGCGACTGGGAAAGCAAGCTGGCCCAGATGGAAAAGGGCAAGCTCAAGCGCGAGGTCTTCATGGCCGAGATCGCGGCCATGACCGAGAAGATGGTCGCCAAGGCCAAGGGCTATGACCGCGACACCATCCCCGGCGACTACGCGACGCTGAAGACGCCGTGCCCCAAGTGCGGCGGCGTCGTCAAGGAGAACTACCGCCGCTTCACTTGCCTGGGCCCCAAGGAGAACGGCGAGGGCTGCGGCTTCTCCATCGGCAAGATCCCGGGTGGGCGCAGCTTCGAGCTGAACGAGGTCGAGACCTTCCTGGCGCACAAGAAGATCGGGCCGCTGGAGGGCTTCCGCTCCAAGGCGGGCTGGCCCTTCACGGCCGAGCTGGCGCTGGTCTATGACGAAGAAATCCAGAACTGGAAGCTGGAGTTCGACTTCGGCGAGGACGCCAAGAAGGCCGAGGGCGACGGCGAGCCGGTCGACTTCTCGGCCCAGAACTCGCTGGGCGCCTGCCCCAAGTGCGCCGGCCATGTCTACGAACACGGCGCCAACTACGTCTGCGAGCGCTCGGTGGGCGAGACGGTGACCTGCGACTTCAAGACCGGCAAGGTCATCCTGACCCAGCCCATCGAACCGGCCCAGGTGCACAAGCTGCTGGCCAACGGCAAGACCGACCTGCTGGAGAACTTCGTCTCCAACAAGACGCGGCGCAAGTTCAAGGCCTTCCTGGCCTACGACAAGAAGGAAGGCAAGGTCATCTTCGAATTCGAGCCGCGCGCCGCCAAGCCGGGTGCCAAGGCACCCGCGGCCAAGAAGGCGCCCGCCAAGAAGGCCGCCGCCAAGGGTTGATTGCGACCATGGAGCTGTTGCGTTAGCGGCAACGGCTCCCAACCAGCCCTTGATTAGCCCCTATGCTCGCTTCGCGGCGCTGCAGCACGGGGCCGGGAGGAGAGCGGATGGCGTTGACGCCGTTGAGCATCGGCATACAGACGCGCCTGACGGCCGGCATTGCGCTGGTCGCCAGCCTGCTGGTGCTCGCGGTGGGCTTGACGTGGACGGCCTACGAGGGCGACGCCCTCATGCAGGGCCTGCGCCAGCGCGAGGCGCGCATGGCCGGCCTCATCGAGCGGGGCTTTGCCGGGCCGATCTGGAACCTCGACCATGTCGCCATCGAGAACCTGCTCGATGCCGTCATGGCCGACCCCGAGGTGCATGCCATCGAGCTGAAGGGCCTGGGCCTGCGCGGCGGCCAGGGCAAGCGCGAGCGCGACCACCCCGCCAACGGCCCGCTCCGGCGCGAGTTCGCCATCACCTACCAGCCGGCGGCGGACGCACCCGGCACCCAGGTCGCCTCGGCCGTGCTGACCTTCACCCGCGACCTGGTCGACGAGCAGATCCGCCGCACGCGGATCTTCGTCGTCGAACTGCTGGCCGTCGTTGTCATCGGCATCGTCATCGCCACATCGCTGCTCGTGCACTGGCTGGTGCGCCGGCCCGTCGCGCGGCTGGGGGCACTGGCGCAGCGCGTGGCCACGGGCGACCTCGGCGCGCAGGAGACGGTGGAGCGCGACGACGAGATCGGCGAGCTGACGATGCGCTTCAACGCCATGAGCCTGAAGCTGCGCACCGCCGCCGACCAGGTGCAGCTCAGCTCCCAAGGCCTGCGCGCCAGCGAGGCGCGCTACCGCAGCCTGTTCGAGAACGCGACCGAGGGCATCTTCCAGGCCGACGCTGAGGGTCGTGTGCTGGGCATGAACCGAGCCTTCATGCAGATGCTGGGCCTGGGCACGCAAAACCCGGTGGGCCGGGGGCTGCGCGAGGTCAGCGGCATTGACCGCGACGAGATGCAGCGTGTGGCCGCCATCATGAACGAGCAGGGCAAGGTGCAGCAGGCCCAGCTGCAGCTGCGCGGTGCCGGTGGCCGGCCGCTGTGGGTGGAACTGAGCGCCCATTGGGTGGAGGCCGGGGATGGCCAGCGTCGCATCGAGGGCATGGCCATCGACATCTCGCTGCGCCGCCAGGCCGAGGCCGAGCTGACCCGCCACCGCGACCATCTGGAAGAACTGGTGGCCGAGCGCACCGCCGAACTCAGCGAGGCCAAGCTGCGCGCCGAGGCCGCCAACCGGGCCAAGGGCCGCTTCCTGGCGACCATGAGCCATGAGTTCCGCACGCCGCTGAACGCCATCCTCGGCTTCACGCAGCTGATGCAGATGGACCCGCGCGTCCCGGCGCCCCAGCAAGCGCGCCTGCAACTGATGCGCGACTCGGGCCTGCATCTGTTGGAGCTCATCAACGACGTGCTCGACATGGCAAGCATCGAGGCCGGCAAGGTCAGCCTCAAGCCCACGCCCGTGGACCTGCGCGCCTTGCTCGACATGGCCTGCGACAGCGTGCGCCTGCGCGCCGAGCAGAAAAACCTGAGCTTTGCGCTGGACGTGGATCCACGCCTGCCGGTGCAGGTGCTGGCGGACGGCCAGCGCCTGCGCCAGGTGCTGCTCAACCTGCTGTCCAACGCCGTCAAGTTCACCGACAGCGGCGCCGTCACCCTCACCGCCGCCGTCACCGAACCGGCTCAGGGCGGCCATGTGCGGCTGCGCTTTGGCGTGACGGACAGCGGCATCGGCATGACACCGGCCCAGCAGGCACGGCTCTTCGAGGCCTTCGAGCAGGTCTCCGAGGCCTCGCGCCATCTCGGCGGCACGGGGCTGGGCCTGTCCATCAGCCAGCAGCTCGTGCGGCTGATGGGCAGCCAGATCCTGGTGCAGAGCACGGCGGGTCAGGGCAGTAGTTTCAGCTTCGAGCTGAGGTTGCCGTTGGCTTGAAATTTCGGCATGACTTGGGCGATTGCATTCAAGCTGCTGGCCATCCTGGTGGCGGTGGCCATCGGCTGGGCCGTCGGCCGCATGCGCTGGCTGGGCGGTGGCGAAGCAGGCAGCGATTCGGACCCCGCCCGCGTGCTGGCCAACGCGGCCTTCTTCATCTTCGTGCCGGCGCTGCTGTTCCGCACCACGGCGCGGCTGGACACGGCGACGCTGCCCTGGGCCTTTTTGTTCGCCTTCTTCGTGCCGGTGCTGGTGGTCGTGGGCCTCATCTACCTGTTCGAGCGCTGGCGGCGCAAGCCCGGCGAGCTGGTGACGGTGCCCAGCGTCAAGGCCATCACGGCCGGCTTCGGCAACACGCTGCAGGTGGGCCTGCCCGTCGCCGCAGGCGTGTTCGGCGAGAAGGGGCTGGCCATCCACATCGCCGTCGTCAGCCTGCATGCGCTGACCATCCTGACGCTGCTGACCGCCCTCGTCGAGCTGGACGTGGCGCGCGGCCGCGCCGACGCCAGCCTAGCCGCGACGCTGGCGCAGACGGTGCGCAACACTGTCATCCACCCGGTCGTGCTGCCGGTGCTGGCCGGCCTGGCCTGGAACGCCACCGGCTGGCCCCTGCCCGCCGTGCTGGACGAGGTGTTGCTGAGCCTGGGCACGGCCGTCGTGCCGCTGTGCCTGACGCTGATCGGCATGTCGCTGGCCTATTACGGCTGGCCCAAGTCCTGGCGCGGCCTGACCGGCCTGGTGCTGGCCAAGCTGCTGCTGATCCCGGCGGTCGTCTTCGGCATCGCGCACTGGGCCTTGGGATTGAACGGCCTGCCGCTGGCGGTCATCGTCATGCTGGCGGCCCTGCCGACCGGCTCCAACGCGCTGATCTTTGCGCAGCGTTACCGCACCATGGAGGCCGAGGTGACGGCCGCCACGGTGCTGTCGACGGTGCTCTACGTCGCCACGGCGCCGGTCTGGCTGGCGCTGCTGGCCTGGGTTTCTCCTTGGTGACCCTTTAGACACTTTTGGCACTTTTGGCACTTTTGGCACTTCTGGCGGCGGCCAAGCCCGTCGCCCAATCCCTGCATTGACCTTCGAGGACCGTACCGAATGAAAGCACCCGCTCCCCGTCGTCTCGTCGTGCTGCTGGCCCTGGCCGGCGCGCTGTCCAGTGGGCTGCCCGCCGTGGCCGCTCCCGCGCAGGGCGCCGTCAGCACGGCGGCCGGCCAGTTGGCCATACGCCACGAGAAGCTCACGCTGCCCAACGGCTTCGAGGTCATCCTGGTGGAAGACCACCGCCTGCCGCTGGTGTCCTTCAACCTCTGGGTGCACGCCGGCCCGCGCAACGAGGCCAAGGGGCAGACGGGCTTTGCCCACCTGTTCGAGCACCTGATGTTTGCCGGCAGCCGCCACATCCCGYGCGGCGAGTTCGACAAGTTCGTCGACGCCGCCGGCGGCACGGACGCCAACGGCTCCACCAACTTCGACCGCACCAACTACTTCTTCACACTGCCCTCCAACCAGTTGGAGAAGGGCCTGTGGCTGAAGGCCGACATGCTGGGCTGGATGATCGACGAGATCGACTCCGTGTCCCTGGCCAACCAGCAGGACGTGGTGCGCAACGAGCGCCGCCAGAGCGTGGAGAACCGGCCCTACGGCATCGTCGAGGAGGCGATGTACCAGGCCCTCTACCCCGAAGGCCACCCCTACCGCGCCTCGGTCATCGGCTCGCATGCCGACATCCAGAGCATCCAGTTGAAGGACGTGAAGGACTTTGCCCGCACCTACTACCGGCCCAACAACGCGACGCTGGTGCTGGCCGGCGACTTCGACCCCAAGCAGGCCAAGGCGCTGGTACAGAAGTATTTCGGCACGCTCAAGGCCGGGCCGAAGCCGCCGGAGGTCAACGTGGCCACGCCCGAGATCACGAAGGAACGCCGCCTCGTCGTCACCGACCGCATCGAGCTGAGCCGCCTGAACTTCGGCTGGCACACGCCCGCCATGTACAAGCCCGGCGACGCCGAGCTTGACATCGCCGCGCACGTGCTGGGCGGCGGCAAGGCGAGCCGGCTCTATGGCCTTCTGGTGCGCGACAAGCAACTCGCCCAGAGCGTGCAGGTCAGCCAGGGCTCGCAGTCGCTCAGCTCGGTGTTCGACATCGAGATCGTCGCCCGCCCCGGCGCGTCGCTGGACGAGATCGAGACGCTGGTGGACGCCGAGATCGCCAAGCTCGCCAGCACGCCGCCCACGGCCGCTGAGCTGGCCCAGGCCCGCGCCGTCATCGAGACCCAGGTCTTGCAGCGCATGGAGAAGGTCACGTCCCTGGCCGACCTGGTCAACCACTACAACCAGATGGCCGGCGACCCCGGCTACGTCGGCCAGGACCTGGCGCGCTATGGCCAGCTGACGCCTGCCGCCGTCAGCGCCGCCACGGCGCAATGGCTCAGGAAGGACCGCCGCGTCGTCGTGCTGGCCAAGCCGGGCGAACAGGTGCTGGCGCCCGAGGTGGCCACGCCGGCTGCTCCCACCAAGACTGCCAAGGGAGAGCGCGAGGCGCTGAACGCGCTGGAGGCCTGGCGCAACAAGCCACCGGGCGCCGCCAAGGCCAAGGCGCTGTCGCTGCCGGCGGCCCAGAGCTTCACGCTGGCCAACGGCCTGACCGTCATCCACTCGCCCAAGCCCGGCCTGCCGCTGGTCAGCGCCAGCCTGGTGCTGCGTGCCGGCCAGGCGGTGAATCCTGCCGACAAGCCCGGCCTGGCCGGCTTTACCGCCGCCATGCTGCCCGAGGGCACCACCTCGCGCAGCGCGCAGCAGATCGCCGAGGGCATCGCGGCCCTGGGCGCCACGCTGACCGCCCAGGCGGCGCCCGAGGATGCGCGCGTGGACTTCTCCGGCCGCAAGGCCGCCGCCAAGGAAGGCCTGACGCTGCTGGCCGACCTGGCGCTGAACCCCTCCTTTGCGCCGGCCGAGATCGAGCGGCTGAAGGCCCAGCGCCTAGCCGCCTTGGCGCAGCAGCGCGAGCAGGCACCGCTGCTGGCCAATGCCGTCGGCAACCGCGTGACCTATGGTGAAGGCCACCCGCTGGCCGAGAACGCGCTGGGTACCGAGGCCAGCATCAAGGCCGTCGACGCGGCCGCGCTGCGCGGCTTCTGGCAGGCGCACTACCGGCCCGAGCGCGCGGCCCTGGTGGTGGCGGGTGACCTGAGCGAGGCCGAGCTGCGCGCGCTCGTCGAGCCGCTGTTCGGCGCCTGGAAGGGCGAGGGCGCTGCGCCCGCCGCAGCGCTGCTGCCGCCCGCCAAGCCCATTGCCGCGCGCACCGTCGTCGTCGACAAGCCCGGCGCGCCGCAGACGGCCCTGGCCGTCGTCGCGCCCGGCCCCTATGCCGCCGCGGCCGATGCACCGGCCATCAAGGTCATGAACGCGGCGCTAGGCGGGCTGTTCACGTCACGCATCAACAACCAGCTGCGCGAGGTCAAGGGCTACACCTACGGCATCTACTCGGGCTACACGATGGGCCGCGAACGTGGCCAGTTCGGCATCCGCGGCAGCGTGCGCACCGACGTGACGGGCGCCGCGCTGGCCGACATGTGGACCGAGATCAACGGCATGCGCGCCAAGCCCATGGGCGCGGCCGAGCTGGGCCGCGTGCGCAATGCCCAGCTGCTGTCGCTGCCGGGCCTGTTCGACACCAACCTCGCCGTCGTCTCCGGCTATGCCGCCAACTGGTCCACCGGCCAGCCGCTGACGGCCATCACCGACCTGCCCAAGAAGTACGGCGCCGTCACGTCGGCCACGGCGCTGAAGGCGGCCAAAGAGCACCTGGACCCGGCGCAGCTGATCGTCGTGGCGGTGGGCGACAAGGCCAAGGTTGTGCCGCAGCTTGAGGCTATCGGCCGCAAGCCGACCATGGGCTCGGCCGCGGACTGATTCGTGCGACGCCACCCGGCCCTGCCGGGGCAGGTGGCGCCGGTCGAGGGGGCCGTTATCTCCAATTGCGCGGAGACTGGCGCCCTGCGATATTGAGCCAGCACTCGCATGAACCGCACCCAGCCAGGGAGGCTGCCTTGACGCCCTTCTCGTCACCTTGCGTCGCACCCGTGAGCCCCACCGCCCGTGAGGCCGCCCGAGTTCGTTTTTTTACCGAACGAAGACAACGTTGTCATCGTGCCGTGCCCATCGCCTTGCCCGGCGGGGCGCGGCATCTCCTGGCCGCCGTGCTTCTGGCGACGCTTGCAGCCTGCGGCGGCGGTGGGGGTGGCGCCTCAACGCCTGCGGGCAGCAACACCACTACCCCGCCGCCGCCTGAGGCGCTGAAGGTCTACGAGATCTTGTTGCCCGCGAATATCTGGGCAGACGGCACCCGCAAGGACGCTTCGATCGCTTTGAGAGCCACCGGCGGCGATGGCAAGAACACCTGGAGCGTCGATTGCAGCCCCACACTCGAGTGCAGCATCGCCGACAGCGTCCTCTCCGTGGTGTCCCGCGCGCAAGACAGCTTGAGCCGAGCAACAGTCACCATGACAGTGACGGATGGAACCGGTGCCCGCGCGTCCGCAACCCAGAGCGTCAACGCCTGGCCCAAGGCGATGACCCATGGCCTGCAGAGTGTTGTGGGTGCGGTCGACCGGCCGGGCTTGCACCTCCTGATCCTGGGCGATGGCTTCTCGGAAGCGGAGACCAGTGCCCTTCAGGAGATTGCGGTCACCTTCAAGGAGAAATTCTTCCGCCATCCGGAGATTGCCGCGCATCGCGCAGCATGGAACATCCACCGGATCGTCGTCCCTCCCGACGCGGACCCCGCGAACCCTGCCCAGACGCGCTCGCGCTTCGATGCGGTGATCGGCTGCCAGGGCATTGACCGGTACCTCTGTGTGGATGCCGCCCAGACGCAGCGGATCGCCGCGCTCTACGTGCCGCACTACACCCAGGTGCTGGTGGTCGTGAACAGCCAGGTCTATGCCGGTGGTGGTGGCCCGGTGGCATCGGTCACCCGCAACCCGGCTGCGCTGCCCCAAATCATCCATGAGCTCGGGCACAGCTTTGCAGGCTTGGGTGACGAATACGTCGATGGCGGCGCTGCGGCGCTGCCCCAGAATGCGTTCCGGGAGGGCTGGTATCGCAACGGCACCGCCTACACCGACCGAGAACGCATTCCGTGGAAGCACTGGATCGAGCCCGGCATGCAGTTGCCGACCCTCCAGTCCGTGTTCCCGGCGGGCACGGATCCCGTGGGGTTGTTCGAGGGCGGCGTGTTCTTCGCAAAAGGGGTCTATCGCCCCACCTACGAGAGCTTCATGCGCTTGAATGGTGATGCGCCGGTCGGCCCCGTGAACGGCGAGATCTGGGCCCAGGCCGTATACGGCCGGGGCGGCGCATGGGTCGAGACGGCCCCTGCCGAGACGGGCTCAGGCAGCGGCCCGGCGCTGGACCGCAACGCGCAGCCGGTTGGCGGCTGGCTCTTCAAGGCCCAGCCGGTGATGGACAGCACGATCTGCGAGACGCGCTGGTATGTGAACGATGTCGAACGCATCGATCAGCGCGGGGCCGGCCAGTTGGTGGTGGCCGACACCGGGGCGCTGAAGGTGCGCGTGGAGTTGGTGGATCTGACGGGCCGCGTTCGCCAGAATGCAGGCGTGGTGAGCACGCTGAAATGGAGTGTTCAATGAAGCCGTCGTTTCTCTTCATCGCGATGGCCTTCGGCCTCGCTTCGGCAGGCGCCGCCTCGGCCGGCGAGTTCGTAAACCTCGAACTGCGCGTCACGGCCACGGGCCATGAGCTGCTGGCGGCGCGGCGCTTCCAGGCGCCGCAGGGGTCGGCGAACGCCTGGAACGTCACTGCGGGCCCGCAGCTGGGCTGGCAGTTGCTCGATGAGCAGGGCCAGGTGCTGTCCACAGGGGCCGTGAGCGACCCCCGCGTGCTGCGGGGTCCGTTCGAGCCCGGCAAGGGGCACGCCATCATCGTGTTGCCGGCCACCGACTACATGCTGCGCGTGCCCGCGGACGCGCGAGCGGCGGATCTGCGACTGCTGCCGCTGGCGAAAGTCGCGTCGACCCACGCCGGACCCACCGCCCAGCAGGCGGCGCAAGGCGAAGGCGGGACCGGCGTGCCGGCTCAGCGCATCGACGTGCGCGGCTTGATGCAGGCCTTGAGCAAGCGCCCGTAGCGCCTGCGCATTCAGCTGCCGAGCGACTCGTACAGCGTCACCAGCTCCTGGGTGAGCTTGTGGCGCGCGTCGAGGTGGATCATGGGCCTGGACAGCTCGTGCGATTCCTTGACCTTCACGCTGCTGGACAGGAAGGGCTGCAGCACCGGCAGCCCTTCGTCGATCAGCTCCTGCACCACACGCTGCGGCAGCGACGCGCGGGCCTGGAACTGGTTGACGACGATGCCTTCGACGTGAAGCTCGGGCGCGTGGTCCGCACGGATTTCCTCGACAGCCTCCAACAACCCGTACAGCGCGCGGCGCGAGAAGTCGTCGCAGTCGAAGGGGATGAGGCAGCCCTGGGACGCGATCAGCGCCGAGCGCGTGTAGAAGTTCAACGCGGGCGGCGTGTCTATCCAGATCTCGTCGTAGGCGTCTTCAAGCTTCAGCAGCGCATCGCGCAGCTTGTAGATCTTGTAGCGGCTCTCCAGCTTGCCGTGCAGTTCGTCCAGTTCGGCGGAGGCCGGCATCACGTGCAGGTTCTCCCAGGGGCTCTCGACGATGAAGGCCATCGTGTCGCCTTCCTTGATGCTGAACTTCAGCGTCTGCCCGAAGAACTCCGCCGAGCCGGCCAGTTCCCCGTCGGCCGCGTCGCCCAACAGGTAGCGCGTGGTGTTTCCCTGGCAGTCCAGGTCGATGACGAGCACGCTCTTGCCCTGGGCCGCGGCGATCGCCGCCAGGTTGCTCGTGATCGTGGACTTGCCCACGCCGCCTTTTTGGTTGAACACGACTCGCCGCATGACCGCTACCTCCGGTTGGTTGCGGCGATTGTGCACTGCACAAAAGTCAGCTGGCGGGCGCGTTCTTCAACGGATGTGGGATGCCGCCGTCGCCATAGCTGCGAACCACCTCGGCGATGACGACCTGGTAGCCCTTCAGCCAGCGCGCCTGGGCCTGCTTGGCTTCGCGGTGGGTCGGGTGGCTCATCAGCTGCTGTAAGGCCTCCATCGAGTTCCAGTAGTAGACGTTGGAGATCAGCCCCGTGGCGGCGTTCTCCCAGGCCTCTTCCCCCAGGTAGCCGGGGATGGCGCGGGCGATCTGCGCGATGGTGTCGTCCAGAGCGAAGAATTCGGCGTCGTACTCGCCCTTGGCGAAGGTGAAGGTCGAAGTGAACATCAGCGCAGGGTCTCCAGCGCCCGCTCGACGAAGCGCCGCGGCACCGTCGTCTTGGGCACCCGCACCGGGAACCAGCTGCGGATGTCGCTGTCGACGCCGATGCCGTGCATGAAGTTGTAGAGCCCCTTCTTCAGCCCCTGGCCCAGGCCGTCGTGGTCGGTGGGCGTGGGGTCGATGAAGGCGATGTCGTTCTTCGCGAAACGGCCCGGCGGCAGCGGCTGCAGCGTGACGCCGTATTCCGCCGGGTTCAGGCCCACCGGCGAATGCACCGTGCAGGCAAAGCGGTGGAAGAAGCCGCTGTGGATGCAGCCGTTCTCGAACAGCTGGCGCACGTACTCCAGCGCGTCCACGGTGTCCTGCGTCGTCTGCGTGGGAAAGCCGTACATCAGGTAGGCGTGCACCAGCACGCCCGCGTCGGCGAACGCCTTGGTGACGCGGGCCACCTGCTCGATGGAGACGCCCTTCTTCATCAGCTTGAGCAGCCGGTCCGATGCCACCTCCAGCCCGCCCGAGATGGCGATGCAGCCGCTGTCGGCCAGTAGCTGCGCCAGCTCCGGGGTGAAGGTCTTCTCGAAGCGGATGTTGCCCCACCACGAGATGGCCACCCCGCGCCTTATCAGCTCCTCGGCCAGCGCCTTCAGCGCCTTGGGCGGCGCGGCCTCGTCGACGAAATGGAAGCCCGTCTGCCCCGTCTCCTTCACGATGGCCTCGATGCGGTCCACCAGCACCTCGGCGCTCGCCGCCTCGTAGCGCGAGATGTAGTCCAGGCTCACGTCGCAGAAGCTGCATTTCTTCCAGTAGCAGCCATGCGCCACCGTCAGCTTGTTCCAGCGCCCGTCGCTCCACAGCCGGTTCATGGGGTTGAGCATGTCCAGCAGCGACAGATAGCGGTCCAGCGGCAAGCCGTCCCAGGTCGGCGTGCCGACGTCGTCGAAGGGAATGTCGGGCTCGACAAAGTTGGTGTACTTCACCGCATCGCCGTCGCGCCAGAACGTGCGCACCAGGCGCGTCTTGGAGCGCTTGCCTGAGACGTGCTCCAGCAGCGCCAGCAGCGGCCGCTCGCCGGCGTCCAGCGTCACGTAGTCGACGAAGTCGAAGACCCGCGGTTCGGCCAGCTCGCGCAGCTCGGTGTTGACATAGCCGCCGCCCAGGATGGTGACGACATCCGGCCGCGCGGCCTTGATGGTCTGGGCGATGCGCAGCGCCGCGTAGACCGAGCCGGGGAAGGGCACGGACAGCAGCACGACGTCGGGCTGGTGCTGGTCCAGCGCCGCCAGTGTGAGGCGCTGCAGCGTCGTGTCGACCAGGTTGGCCGGCGCCGCGAGCGCCTCCGCCAGCGGGTCGAAGTGCGCCTGCGCGGCGGCCAGGCTTTCGGCATAGCGGACGAACTCGAAGCGCGCGTCCACCGCATCGCGCAGCACGTCGGCCAGGTCGTTCAGGAACAGCGTGGCCAGGTGGCGCGCGCGGTCCTGCAGGCCCAGGGCGCCGAAGGCCCAGGCCAGCGGGTCGCCGCCGTCCTCATCGACGTAGGCCTCCAGCGACGCGAAGCGCGCGCCCTCGGGCAGGAAGGCGCGCGCGTTGATGCGATGCGCCACCGTCGGGTCGCGGCCCTGCAGGAAGGCGATGACGCGCGGCGTGGCTGCGGCGATGGACCCGAACTCGGCGGCGAACCAGGCGGTCTGCGGCGTGCGCTTCGCGTCAGGCAGGGCCCGCACGGCGTCATGCAGTTGCGCGAGGCCGGCTGGGGTGAACAGCTCCAGCACCAGCGCCAACGCCAGGTCCACCTGCCGCGCATCCATGCCGCGCGAGCGCAAAAAACCGGTCAGATAGGCCGTGGACGGGTAGGGCGTGTTCAGCTGCGTCATAGGCGGGATGACGGCGAGCACGCGGGGGGACGGGGACGACATGGGCGAATTGTCGCGGCCCGCCGCAAAACGGGCGGTCCTTGGCGTCAGCGGTACGAGATCAGCACGCCATTCACATGCCGCTCCTGCTTGAACGCCTTTGATCCCAGAGCGCCAGAGACCACGAGTTCAGCCTCCGAAGTCCATTGGAGCTTCAGCGGCACCGTTCCGTCAGCGATGAAGGTATTGCCGCCGCCATCCGGGACGGGATCCCCCGTTCGGACGATGGAAATCTGTGTATTGAAGCCCGTTGTCGCACCGCAGTTGCGAGAGAACACGACGGCACGGAGATCGCCGCCGGGCGATGTGGCATCTGCGATGGGCTCGTTTCCACAAGCCACGTCGCACCCCACAAGCGCCGCTGAAATCGTCAACGCGACAAGCGCCGCGATGGTCCGCATGGACTTGCGTGAAGGCGTCGTCATCTATCGGCCACTGGCTTTCGCAGCGGGTGCGTCGGCCTCGCTCAGTTCCATCGACCTCTCGACCGCGAGCTCCCTGGGCACGAAAGGATTCGTCAGCACAAACCGCTTGGCTGAGCCCTCGCGGATCAGCAGCAGCTCGTGCGCGAAGCTGCTGCGGAACAGCCGCTCGAAAGATCCGTCCTGCCTGGCCAGGGCGAGACCCTTTTCCAGCCGCTCCGCCATCTGCGGCTCATGGATGTTGACGTAGAAGATGACGGGCAGCGGGAAGTAGAGCGTGATGTCGGGCAGCAGCATCAACTGGCCGGCCAGGTCCGGGCGGCTGGCCAGCGCGGTCTCGGCGTCCGTCAGGCTGATCGGGATATAGTCGATGCGCTTCCTGGCCAGCATGTCGAACAGCGAGGTCGGGGTCGGCATGTCGTTGACGCGGTAGCCGTTGTGCCGGTAGATATCGACATCGACCCAGCCGTTCGCCTGGCCGACAACCAGCGCCTTCAGCTCATCCGCATGCTGGATGTTCCTGAACCGGTCCAGATCGTCGCGGCGGATCAGCAGCCGCCGGTAGCCCAGCAAGTCCTTCAGGATGGGCAGGTTGACGCGCAGGCTGCGCTCCGGCAGCTTGTCCTCGCTGGTCTCCAGCGGGCGCCACGGCCCGGCATGCACGTTCACCACTTCGCCGCGGTTGATCTCACGCCTGAGCCTGGAGGTGGAGTAGCTCTGCACCACCCTTGAGAGCTGGTAGGGGCCGTAGTCCTTGACGGTCTTGTCGAGGGCCAGCGTCAGCAGCGCGAACTGATAGTCGTCGCGCTTCGGCGTGGCGCCCCAGTCCCAGTAGCGGTAGTGCATGCGGGCCTTGGCGGGCGTCGCTGCGGGTTCAGCGTTGGTCGCTTGCGAGGGCGCCGCGCCCAGGCCGAGGAAACAGCCTATAGCCCACGCGGCGAGCGTTGCGAAGCCAAACCCTCCCGTGTCACAGGCGCGATTCAGAGCCATGCCAGGGACAGCGCCGGCCAGACCACCAGGCCGACGGCGATGAACACGCCCAGGAACAACGAGGAATACCAGCGAAACACCTGTTGAACCGCGTTTGGCAGCCTGCCGAAGAGCCCTCTGCCCGACTGCAAGTTGCCGCGCTCCGGATGGAACCAGATGCATGCACAGAGCAACGCCCAGGGGACGAAGATCACAGGGCCGGCCAGGGTCGCCGCCACGGCGGCAGCCTCTGCCGGGCCATAGATCATCGCTGCGAGCAGCGACCCGATGCCGAGCAGCGAAGCCGCGAGAAACCACCAGCGATGGGAGAACCAGCGAGCGGCGATCTGTGTGGCGAACTTTGGGGTCATGGTGACGGGACGTTGCTTGATGCGCAGTGGCCGGGTCTCTTATCCCACCAACCATCCCGCTAGCTTCTCCGCAATCATCAGCGTCGGCGAGTTGGTGTTCCCGCTCGTGATCGTCGGCATCACGCTCGCGTCGGCGATGCGCAGGCCCGTCACGCCGCGCACACGCAGCCGCGAGTCCACCACCGCATCGGGGTCGTCCTTGCGGCCCATCTTGCAGGTGCCCACGGGGTGGAAGATGGTCGTGGCGATGTCGCCGGCCAGGCGCGCCAGGTCCTCGTCGGTCTGGTGCTCCGGCCCCGGCTTGTGCTCCACGGGCTTGAAGCCCGCCAGCGCCGGCTGCGCCACGATGCGGCGCGTCAGCTTCAGGCTCTCGACGGCGACCTGCTTGTCGGCGTCGGTGGCCAAATAGTTGGGCCGGATGGCCGGCGCCACGCCCGCGTTGGGCGACGTGATGTTCACCGTGCCGCGGCTGGTCGGGTTGAGGTTGCAGACGCTCGCCGTGAAGGCGTCGAAGCCGTGCAGCGGCTCGCCGAAGGCGTCCAGCGACAGCGGCTGGACGTGGTATTCCAGGTCGGGCCAGGCCTTGTCGGGGCTTGACCGAGTGAAGGCACCCAGTTGTGACGGCGCCATGCTCATCGGGCCGCTGCGGCGCAGTGCGTATTCCAGGCCGATCAGGGCCTTGCCGAACAGCGAGGCCGAGCGCATGTTCAGCGTCCTGGCGCCTTCCACCTTGTAGACGGCGCGGATCTGCAGATGGTCCTGCAGGTTGGCGCCCACGCCGCGCAGGTCCTGCTCGACGGTGATGCCCAGCCCCTGCAGCAGCTCGGCCGGCCCGAGGCCCGAGAGCTGCAGGATCTGCGGCGTGCCCACGGCGCCGGCGCACAGGATGACCTCGCCGCCCGCGTTCACCCAGGGCTGCTCCACGCCGTGCGGCGTTAGCACTTCCACGCCGCTGCAGCGCATGCCCGTGTCGTCTCGCATCAGCCGCAGCTTGCGCACCTGGGCGCCCGTCCACAGCTCGAAGTTGGGCCGGCCGAAGGTGGTGGGCCGCAAGAAGGCCTTGGCCGTGTTCCAGCGCAGGCCCTTCTTCTGGTTGACCTCGAAATAGCCCACACCCTCGTTGGTGCCGGCGTTGAAGTCGCCGGTGGCCGGGATGCCTGCCTGCTGCGCGGCGGCTGAAAAGGCGTCGAGGATGGGCCAGCGCAGGCGCTGCTGCTCCACGCGCCATTCGCCTTTGTGGCCGTGCGTGGCGGCAAAGCCCTCGGGCGCGGTCTTGGGGTCGTCCAGGCGCCAATGGTTCTCGTGGCGGCGGAAGGCGCGCAGCACGCGCTCCCAGCGCCAGGTGTCGTCGCCCGTGGCCTCGGCCCAGTGCTCGTAGTCGCGGCTCTGGCCGCGCATGTAGATCATGCCGTTGATGCTGGAGCTGCCGCCCAGCACCTTGCCGCGCGGGTAGCGCAGGCTGCGGCCATTCAGGCCCGGCTCCGGCTCCGTGCTGTAGCACCAGTCGGTGCGCGGGTTGCCGATGCAGTAGAGGTAGCCGACAGGGATGTGGACCCAGTGGTAGTCGTCCTTGCCGCCGGCCTCAATGAGCAGCACGCGCTTCGTCGGGTCGGCCGTGAGCCGGTTGGCCAGCAGGCAGCCGGCGGTGCCGGCGCCCACGATGATGTAGTCGAAACCTTCTTTTGCCATGGGCCCGAGGGTAATTCACTCGCCCTGCGGATTCCCTGACGTCAGTCCGTACCAGTCCAGCTTGCGCGTCAGCGTCATGACCACCGCCAGCACGATGAACAGCAGCACCGCGCCGATGACCAGCGCCGTCTGCTCCCGGCTCAGCAGCACGTAGAGCGCGCCGTACAGCAGCGCGATGCCGCCGCCAAACGCCGCGCCGCGCAGCCAGCCGCCCAGCATGGCAGCGGCGTACTGCGTCAGCACCAGGGCCGCCGCGCCGGCTGCGATCAGGTAGGCCACCAGGAAGGGCAGGTGCTCCGACAGGCTCAGCAGCAGCAGGAAGAACAGGCTCAGCGCCAGGCCCACGAGCAGGTATTGCACAGGGTGCACGCGCCGGCCTGTCAGCAGCTCGGTGAGGCCGACGGTGACGAAGGTCAGCGCGATGAACATCAGGCCGTACTTGATGGCGCGGTCGCTCATGACATAGGGGTTCACGGGGTCGATGAGTTCGACGGCGAGGACGTCCAGGCCGCCCTTGGCCTGCCGGGTGGCGCCATCGGTATAGGGCACCTGCACCGCGCCGTCGTTCAGGTTGGGCAATGCGTGGCCGGCCTGCACGTCGGCCACGGCGGTGCTGGCCAGCGAGGACACCTGCCAGCGCGCCGAGAAGCCGCTGACGCCGACGTTGTGCTCGATGGGCAGGAACTGCCCCGTGAAGCTCGGGTGCGGCCAGCTCGACTGCAGCGAGATCTGGGTGTCGCCGGCCGCCGGCACGATGCCCAGTCGTTGGCTGCCGACGAGGCTGAGCTTGAGCGACACGGCCAGCGGCTCGTCGGTGCGGACGTCGGGCAACACGGCATGCAGGCCGCCGCGGAAGGCCGGGTGGGTGGTGCCGGGCAAGACAGCGAGCTCGCGACCGTCACGCTTGAGCTCCGCTGTGCGGATGCCGCGAGAGTCGCTCAGCGCCACGACGACGGCCGGGTCGCCGCAGGCCATGCGGCCGTTGGCGTGCTCGGCCTTGGGCAGCAGCGCGGCCAGGTTTTCCCAGCGCGCTTCGGCGTTGAGCTGACTGGCGTAGGTGTTGATCTTGAAGAGGCCGCGCTTGCGCACCTCGGGGCTGACGGCGCCGCTGATCTGCAGCTTGGCCGGCGCGGCCGTGAGCCAGAAGTCGCGCGACTCGGTGACTTCCGTTTTGTTGTCGCTGTGCACGGGCCAGCTCTCCTTGCAGGCCCGTACGAGCAGCGGCCCGACGAGGGCCTGCGGCCCGGCCAATGACTGTTCGACACTCTGCGACGCCTCGCGCTGGCGGGTCTGGCGCTCCTGCACAAGACCGCCAATTTGCGCGAGCACGGCGCACAGCAGGATGGAAACGACGGCCAGGATGGCCAGCTTGAGAAAGAGGGCTTGTCTGTTCATGCCGCCAGCATCGCCAGCGGTGGTGAGGACACGACGAAGTGTGTGAAGTCGCTGTGAAGTCAGCGCGGAAGAACGAGGCTCACCTTCAACCCCGGCTCCGCCGCCTCGAACGCCAGCCGCCCGCCATGCAGCTCCGCCACCCGCCGCGCGATGGCCAGGCCCAGGCCCGAGCCCTTGACCAGGCTGCCGGGCCGCGCTGTCGAGAAGAAGCGTTTGCTTAAGCGCGAGAACGCGGCGGCCGGCACACCGGGGCCGTGGTCGCGCAGCGTCAGCCGCGCCGTCGTTGGCGTCGCGCTGACGGCCAGCTCCAGCGCCGAGCCGACGGGCGCGAAGTCGATGGCGTTGACGAGCAGGTTGCCGAAAGCCAGCTCCAGCAACGCGACATCCACGTCCGCCGCCACGTCGTCCCGTGCCGTCCAGACGATGCGCAATTCCTTCTGCGCCAGCCGCGATGCCTGGCGGTCCAGCTGCGCCTCGGCCCAATCCACCAGCGCCAGGCGTTGCCGTTCACCCAGCCCCAGCTGAGCTTCCAGCTGCGACAGCCCCAGCACGCGCTCCACCAGCGTCTGCAGGCGTGCGGTCTGGTCCAGCACCTGGGCGGCAAAGCGCTGGCGGTCGGCGGCGGGCAGTTCGTCCTGCAACAACTCGCCGCTGGCACGCAGCGCGGCCAGCGGGCTCTTGAGCTCATGCGTCAGCGCGCGCACGTCGTGCTCCAGCTGCTCGCGGCCCTCCAGGCGCCGGCGCATGTCGTCCATGGCGTTGGCCAGGTCGCCCAGCTCGCCGGGCATGTCCGGCGGCGCAATGGCCTGGCCGGCCTGCGCCTGCTGGGCATAGCGGCGCAGCCGGCGCACCGAGGCCACCAGCCACAGCGTCACCGCCACGCCGACGATGAGGCTGGCCGCCAGCAGCGCCGCGCCCGCCCAGAAGACACGGCGCTCGGCGCGGTCGATGAAGCGCTGCACGCTGGCCACCGGCTTCGCGACGCTGACGACGCCGAGCTTGCGGCCGTCCTTCATCACCGGCGCGGCCACGACGAGGACGGTGCTCAGGTCCCGGTGCGTCTCATAGGGCGTGGCGCGGGCACCGTAGTCGCCGCGCAGCGTCAGCGCCACGTCGCGCCACTGCGAGTAGTCCTGGCCCACGGCCGAGGGCTGGCCGGAGTCCAGCACGACGCGGCCGTTCGCGTCGGTCACGTAGATGCGCAGGTCCAGGCTCTGCTTGCGCAGGCCCCAGATCATGGCGTCCACCTCGCGTTGGGCATAACGATGCAGCTGGGCGGCCAGGCGGCTGTCGGCCGTCAGGTGGCCTGCGCCGTCCATCTCGTCGGCGGCGGTCTCGGCCAGCAGGTTGGCCGTGTCCACCATCAGGTCTTCCATGACCTCGCGCACGCTGGGCTTCACCTCGGCCAGGAAGACCTTCAGCAGCAGCACGGCGCTCAGGCCGGCGATGAGGAAGAAGCCGAAGAAGACGCGCAGGCCCAACCGCATCAGGGCTCCAGGGAATAGCCCATGCCGCGGTGGGTCTTGATTGGGTCCTTACCCGGCGCCGCCTCGCGCAGCTTGGCGCGCAGCGTCTTGATATGGGTGTCCACCGTGCGGTCACTGCTGTCGGCGCTGACGCCCCAGACGGTGTCCAGCAGGGCCTCGCGCGAGTGGATGCGCTGCGGCGCCTGCAGCAGCTTGAGCAAGAGGCCCAGCTCCAGCTTGGTGAGGTTGAGCAGTGCGCCGTCCAGCCGCACGCGCGAGCCGTCGACGGCAAAGCCTATTGACGGTGCAGCCGGGGCCGGGGCTGCCAGCGCACGGCGCAGCAGCGCCCGCACGCGCGCCACCAGCTCGCGCGGGCTGAAGGGCTTGGCCAGGTAGTCGTCGGCGCCCAGCTCCAGGCCCAGCACGCGGTCCATCTCCTCGCTGCGGGCGCTCAGCACGATGACGGGCAAGTGCTTCAACGGCCCGGCGCGCAGCTCGCGGCACAGGTCCAGGCCGTTGCCGTCGGGCAGGCCGATGTCGAGGATGAGCAGCTCGGGGGCCGGCGCGGCGCGCAGACGCTCGCGCGCCTCGGCCAGCCAGGCGCGGTGCTCCACGGTGAAGCCTTCGCGCCGCAGCGCGAATACGACGGTGTCCGCGATGGCGGGGTCGTCTTCCAGCAGCAGCAGGGTCGTCAAGCGCGCCTGCCCTGGCTCAGCCGACCGTCCGGGCCGCCAGCACCGGGAAGAGCTTGATCAGCCCGTCGGCCAGCAGCTCTACCGCCAGCGCGGCGAGGATGAGGCCCATCAGCCGCGTCATGATGTTGATGCCCGTCTGGCCCAGCACCTTGGCGATCTTGCTGCTGGCCGAGAAGGTGATGAAGGTCACCAGCGCGACGACGACGCCGTAGCCGCACAGGATGGCCAGCTCCCACCAGACGCGCGTCTTGTCGGCGTAGATGACCATGGTCGAGATGGTGGCCGGCCCCGTCAGCAGCGGGATGGCCAGCGGCACCACGGCGATGCTGGCACCCGCGTCGGCCTTGGTGTTGCCTTCGGAGACATCCTCCTTGCGCGCCTCGGCCGGCTGGGCGTTCAGCATCTGCAGCGAGCTGATCAGCAGCAGGCAGCCGCCGCCGACCTGGAAGCTGGCCAGCGAGATGCCGAAGAACTCGATGATCTTCAGCCCGAACAGCGCACTCAGCGCGATGACGATGCCGGCGGTGCAGGAGCTGACCAGGATGGTCTTGCGCCGCTGCTCGCGCGGCAGGCTGCTGGTGAAGTGGATGAAGAAGGGCACCACGCCCACCGGGTTCACGATGGCCAGCAGCGCAACGAGGGGCTTGTAGATGTCCATGGCGGGCGATTGTGGCCGGTAGGATGCCGTCGCGGCCGCTGCCCGAGGTCTTTGCCAGCCTTCATTGGCCAGCACTCCGGGGCAACCCCGGGGGTTCTCGATGTCGCGTCCAGCAGGGCGTGAAGCTCGGGGCGCTCTGCGCCCTACACCTCACGCATCACCCGTCGCTCGGGCAGCGTGCCGCACCTTTTTGTCGCAGGGAGATGACGGGTGAACACAGCCCGCAACATGACCGCCCGGGCCTTGGCCCGCGCGATGCTGGCCAGCCCGCATGAGGCGAGCGGCCTGGCGGCGCGCATGGCCGTCTGCCTGGATGCCCGCCCGCCCTGGCTCGCCGTGCTGGCGCAGGCGATGGCGCGTGTGCCGGGCGAGGTCTGGCGGCGGCTGGAGGTGGCGACGCTGGCCGAGCGTGTCGAGGCGCACGATGCCTTTGCCCAAGCCTGGCGCAGCGAGGCGCGGCCGGTCGCCCGCCACTGGCTGCTGTGCCCGCCCGATGACCTGGCCGCCGCACCGGCCGGCCTGGATCGCCCGCACTGGCCCACCGTCGGCGCGCTGGCGCGCGGCCTGGGGATGACGCCCGCCGGCCTGTGGCGGCTGACGCTGCCCGCCGACTGGCAGCGCCGTCGCCCTCTGGTGCAGCAGCACTACCGCCAGCATCTGCTGCCCAAGCGCGGCGAGGGCGCCGGCTGGCGGCTGCTGGAGGTGCCCGAGCCGCATCTGCGCGCCATCCAGCGTCGCTTGCTCGGCCAGTTGCTGAACGGCCTGCCGCCGCACGAGGCCGCCTTTGGCTACACGCCGGGCCGCTCGGTCGTGCAGCACGCGGCCCGGCACACGGGCCAGGGCCGGGTCTTACGCTTCGACCTGAGCGACTTCTTCTCGACGGTGCGCGCCGCGCGCATCCACGCCCTCTTCAAGACACTGGGCTACTCCACCGCAATCGCCCGCGCGCTGACCGCGCTGTGCACCACGTCCACGCCCGAAGCCTGGTTGCGCGCCGAGCCGCGCCTGAGCTGGCCGCAGCGCCAGCGGCTGCGCGACGCCCACCTGCCTCAGGGCGCACCGACCTCGCCCGCGCTGGCCAACCTCTGCGCCTTCGCTCTGGACGCGCGCCTCAATGGCCTGGCGGAGTCCTTCGGCGCGCGCTACAGCCGCTACGCCGACGACCTCGTCATCTCCGGCCCGGCCACGCTGCCCATGCGCCAGATTGCCGCCTGGGTCGCGGCCGTCGCCGCGGACGAGGGCTTTGCCGTGAACCCACGCAAGACGCGCAGCCTCGGCACCGCGCAGCGGCAATCGGTCTGCGGCATCGTCGTCAACGAGCGGCCCAACCTGCCGCGCGACGAGTTCGACCGGCTCAAGGCCACGCTGCATCGCTGCGTCGTCGACGGCCCCGCCGGCCAGAACCGCGACGGCCATGCCGACTGGCGGGCCCACCTGCAGGGCCGCGTCGCCTGGGCTACTCAGCTCAATGCTGTCAAGGCGCAAAAACTCAAGGTCTTGCTCGACCAGGTCAATTGGAATCGCTGAGGCCGCGCAGGTAGTCCAGCCCCGCCGCGCCACGCGCGCCCCACCAGCTCAGCAGCTCGCCATCGACCAGCTGCACCCGCGCCTGCGGGCACAGCGCCTGCGCCTCGGCGACGTGCGCAGGGCCGAAGCGGTAGGGCTCGGAGCTGAGCAGCACGCGGTCGATGTGGCGCAGCCAGGCTTCGTCGCCCGTCAGCGCCGGGTAGCGGCCCGCGCCGTGCTCGCCGCCAGGCACGTCGGGCCAGCTGCGCCAGCGGGCCTCCGCCAGCAGCGTCGAGATGTAGGTGTCGCGCGCCACGGTCATCCAGGGCTCGCGCCAGATCAGGTAGAGCACGTTCTCGCCGGGCCAGGCCTGCTCGCGGCAGCGGGCCAGCGCAGCGCTGAACTCGGCCGACAGCGCTGCTGCGCGCTCGTTCACGCCGGGCTGGCCGGCAAAGGCGGCGCGCAGCTGCTCGAACAGCGCCAGGTTGTCCTCGGGCCGGCTCGGGTGGGTGACGATGACCTCGGGCACGAACTCCCCGAAACCTTGAAGGATGGCCTCGGCCGTCTCCCGCCGGTTCTCGTCGACGTTGACGACCACATGCGTCGGCGCCAGCCGCCGCAGCTTGGGGAGATTCACGTCCTTGGTGCCGCCGACCTTGGGCACGTCCCTTACCGCCTCGGCCGGGTGGATGCAGAAGCCCGTGCGGGCGACCAGGCAAGGCCCCAGCCCCAGCGCCACCAGCGTCTCCGTCGCGCTCGGCACAAGGGAAGCAATCCGTGGCGTCATTCGTGCTCGGTCAACGCCAGATACACCGCGCAGCAGCCACGCAGCCACACCAGCGTCGGCAGCACCAGCGCCAGCGCAAAGACGATGCCGCCGCCGATCAGCGCCGCCAAGCCCAGGTTGCCGCCTTCCAGCGCCATGCCGTTGGCGCCGAGGCCGCGCGGCCCCAGGCCCATGACGCCGGCCAGCAGCTGGCGCGCCGGCAGCTCGATGCCCGCACCCAGGATGGCGAGGCCCGCCAGCAGCTTGCCGCCGGTGACGACGACAAAGCTGACCGCAGCGGTCGTCAGCGCGACCAGCAGGTAGACGGCCGCCATCAGCAGGGCCGTTTCCGGCAGGCCGTGGCGCAGCCGCCCGCGCATGAAAGCCAGCACGCCGGTGCTGTGCCGCCCGGCCCAGACCGCCGGCCCGGCCAGCGGCCCGACCAGGACGACGACCACGAACGCCAGCCCGCCCAGCAGCAGCACGCCGGCCGGCAGCACCACTGCCAGCAGCGGCGCGCCCACCCAGGGCCAGCGCGTCGCCCACAGCAGCGCGGCCAGCACCGCCACGCCGGCGGCGGCCAGCGCCACGCAGGCCAGCAGGGCCAGCAGCACGCGGTGGCCGCTGCGCAGCGCATCGGCAAGGGCGTCTTGCGGGTCGCGCACCGGCAGGCCGCGGGCCTGGTCCATCAGCATCAGGCCGGTCGCGTTGACGCCGAAAAAGGCGACAGCCAGCGCCAGGCCCATCCACAGCGCGCTGAGCAGCTCCTCGCTGCGGGCGAGTGCCGACTGCGCCATCGCCAGCAGCAGGCCGGCCGCGCAGAAGCCCGCCAGCAGCGCATATAGGGCTCGGAGGTTGCGGGGCGCGTCAATGCTGGCGAGGACGCGGGCGAGGGCAGGCAGCAGGGGAAAAGTCATTGGGCCGGGATGGTAGCGATGACGCGAACATGAGAAACGGGACCCGCCAGGGTTTGTGCTAGCTCTGAAAAACAACACTGACCGGAGGGGCGCCGTGCAATCTTTACCTTCGCCACCATAATGATTCGCCTGTGTCTGGACGCCGCACCTCGCTGAATGGTTCACGATGGGTTGAAGCTCCACATGGTTTTTTTGGTTTTGAGTAGAGAAGGGCTTCCCCATGGGAAACAAGCTTTATGTGGGCAATCTGGCCTACAGCGTGCGTGACGAATCGTTGCAAGAGTCGTTCGGTCAGTTTGGTACGGTGACCTCCGCAAAGGTCATGATGGACCGCGAGACGGGCCGTTCCAAGGGTTTCGGTTTCGTCGAAATGGGTTCTGACGCTGAGGCTCAAGCAGCCATCAACGGCATGAACGGTCAGGCCCTCGAAGGCCGCGCGATCGTGGTCAACGAGGCTCGTCCTCGTGAAGAGCGTCCGGGCGGCTTCGGCGGTGGCGGCGGTGGCCGTTCCGGCGGTGGCGGCTTCGGCGGCGGCGGTGGCGGCAGCTACGGCGGCGGTGGTGGCTACGGCGGTGGTGGCGGTGGCCGCTCCGGCGGTGGCGGCGGCTACGGCGGCGGTGGCAGCACCGGCGGTGGTGGTGGTGGCTACGGCGGCGGCGGCGGTGGCCGTTCCGGCGGTGGTGGCGGCTACGGCGGTGGCGGCGGTGGCCGTTCCGGCGGTGGCGGCGGCTACGGCGGTGGTGGCGGCTACGGCGGCGGCGGCGGTGGCCGTTCCGGCGGTGGCGGCGGCTACGGTGGTGGCAGCTACTAAGTCCTGCTGACCCAGCACAAATGAACAAGGCGCCTTCGGGCGCCTTGTTTCGTTTTGCGGGCAACTGGCGGGCTGCTTGCGGCCCAGCGCCGGGCCGCTCCCAAGCCGGCCCGCCTTTGGCGATGCTGGCCGGTCAATCCGGCCAGCATCGACGCCCCCCAGGGGGACCGACCAGACACGCCCGCGTTCAGCGGGGCGCGACTGGGCGAGGGGCTTCAATACCCCAATGCGAGCTTGGCAAAGAGTTCGCGGCGGCGCAGTTGGCCGGGGCGCTCGCTGGCCCGGTTCAGGCCGACGCTGAGAATGCGCGACAGGCCGACGCGGTGCTGGAACATCAGCGCCAGTTGCCGGTCCCGGCTGTCGTCCGCAGCGAGGCTGGCGGCGGCGTCCAGGCGGCGCGTGAAGTGGGTCTGCTGGTGGATGAGGCGCAGCGAGTCGCGCGGGCTCAGGTGCAGCACGACCAGGCTCTGCGCGCTGCGGTCCGTGAAGGCGCGTTGCCCGTTCGGGGCGTCGACATAACCCAGGCCCAGGCGCTGCTCGAACTCCAGCCACAGCCCTGCCGGCAGCGGCGCCCGCAGCTTGGCTTCCAGTTGCGCCTGCAGGCCCAGGCCGACGCGGTCGGCTTCCACATCCAGGCGCCGGCCCCAGTCGACCTCGGCATTGACATAACTCAGCAGTTCACTGGGGTTGGATTCGAAGCCCAGCTGCAGCGTGCGCGTCTGGTGCAGCTGGCCGCCACTCCTGGCGCGGTGCTGGTCCAGGCCGACATGGCCCCAGACGCCGGTGTTGCGGGCTGCGGCGAACCAGAAGCCGGGCTGGAAGAGACGTTCCACGACCTGGCCAGCGGCGACGCCGAGCAGCGAGTCGGCCAGCGTGCGCGTCTCCTGGACCTTGAGCTGCAGCTCGCTGTCGTGCATGTCAACGCCGATCAGTTCGCGCGGGCCCATGCGCAGATAGCCGAAGGCCGAGGCGCGGCGCACGCCACTCTGGTTGACGAAGCCGTTGTCGTTGGCGAAGCGCGCGCTGATCTCCTCGACGTTGACGTTGGCGACCCAGTCGGCATCCTTGTGGCGCCAGCCCAGCCAGGCGCGGTGACCGCGCTGGCGCGAGAGGCGCAGCACCTGGCCGGCTTCGTCCAGCCCCAGCGTCGTGCCCGACAGCAGCAGGTGGCCGCGCCACTGGTCGCTGTCGCCCGCGCGCCAGACGCCGTCGCTGCCAACGACTTGGGTGGCGAGGCCGCTGCCGAAGTCGCGCTGCGACACCAGGCCGGCCAAGCCCAGGCTGCCCAGCTGCATGCGGCCGCGCGCAAAGCTGGCCTGAGAGCCCTCGGGCTGCAGGCCGCTGCGCGTGGCGAAGGCACCGGCCCGCAAGACCTGGCCCCCGCCGGCGTCGTGCAGGCTCAGCGCAGTGGCCTCGGCACCAGCGCCGCGCCAGGTGGCCCGCAGGCCCCAGTCGGGGTCGGTGATGGCGCGGGTGTAGAAGGCCGCGAGGCTGCGGTTCTCGCCGGTTTCGTCGGGCTGGGTCGGGCCGACGACGTCGGCGCTCTCCAGGAAGAAGGGGCGTTTCTCCGGCACGCTGAGGGCGAAGCGGGTGTTGCCGGCGAGCTGGGGTGCGTCCAGCTCGACCTGGGAGAAATCGGGGTTGAGCGTCGCGTCGATGACCCAGTCGGCGCGTGGCCGCCACTTGAACTCGGCACCGAGGCTGGCCTTGCGGCTGCGGCGCGTGCCGGCCTCGTCGCTGTCGCGCGTGGCGCGTAGCGTCAGCTCGGGGCGCAAGGCGATGAAGCTGCGCTCGCGCACCTGCTCCACCAGGTCGGCCAGGCCCTCCAGCGGCTGCAGCTCGGCGATGAAGCTGAGCGCGTCCTTCGTGAGCGCCGGCGCGCTGACGTCGAGCGTGCGGTCCTCGCGCGGGATGTTGCGCGCCACCATGACGCGCCAGGGCGCGCCGTCCGAGTGTGGGAACCTGAGCGCTGCAAGCGGCCAGCGCAGCTCGACGCTGTAGCCGTCGGACAGGCGCATGGCAGCGGCTTCGACGTCGAAGTCGGGCGCCGTGTCCTCGCTGTCTTCCTCGGCCGCGAACAGGCCGTCCTCGACGGCGCCGGCCGCGCTGATGCGCACGTATTGCGCGGTGCGGCGGTGGCCAACGGGGTCGATGAAGACGGAGACGAAGTCCTGGTCGGCCTTGACCTGGTCGCGCCGGGCCAGCGGCGCGCGGATGCGGCCCGGCTCGGGATYCCAGGCGCGGATGCCGAAGACCAGGGCGTCGCCGGTGACGACGACCTGCACGGTGGTGCGCCAGCGCGCGGGTTGCTTGTCGGCGGGCAGGAATTGCGCAAAGCGCTCGTAGACCGGGGCGCGCTGCCAGGCGTCGTCGGCGAGGCGGCCATCGATGGCGGGTGCGGCATCCCCGGAGGCGAGGCGCAACGCGGTGGGATTGGCCCAGACGGGCAGGGCCAGGGCGCACAGGCCCAGGCCGAGGAGAGGGAATCTCATGGCGGAAATCGAAGCGATGACGCCGCGGCCCGATGGGCTGTGCGGCGGGAGCATGTGAGCCCGCTCTGTTCGGGCTTGCGGGCTGGCGGGCGGCGCTGAAGCGGGTCAGCGCACGGGCACTAGCAGGGGTGAAGCACCTTGGCCATGATGTCCTCCTCAGTCGCCTGATGCGACGCTCGGTTCGAAGGCGCGCAGTTTAGCCACGGCGCGTGCGCGCTGGCTACTCGCTCGCGCGCTTCTTGCGCGGCCGGCTGGCCAGCAGCCGGTCATACAGCGCGTTAGGCAACAGGCGCAGCAGCTTGGCCACCACGCCCATCTGCCAGGGGATGACGCGGTAGCTGACCTGGGCGCGGATGGCACGCACGGCCTGGTCGGCGAAGTCGTCGACGGGCATCAGGAAGGGCATGCTGTAGCGGTTGCCGCGCGTCAGTGGCGTGTCGATGTAGCCGGGCAGCAGCGTGACGACCTTGACGCCGAAAGGCCGGCATTCGCCTCTGAGGCTTTCGCAGTAGGCGACGACGGCGGCCTTGCTGGCCGAGTAGGCGCCATGCCCCGGCAGGCCGCGGATGGCCGCCACGCTGGCCACGCCCACCAGCGTGCCCGAGCCGCGCTCGTTCATCGCCGCGACGAAGGGGTGAAAGGTGGCGGCCAGGCCGACGTTGTTGGTGGCAAAGGTGCGGCGCATCACGTCGAGATCGTCGAACTGGGCCGTGTCCATGCCGATGCTGATGCCGGCATTGGCGATGACGACATCGGGCAGGCCTTGCTGTGCGATGCAGTCGCGACCGGTGCGGGCCATGGCGTTGTCGTCGGCGACGTCGGCGCCGTAGACCTTGAAGCGCGCGGCGTCGAGCTTCTGCTCTGTGGCCCAGCGCTCAACCTCGGCGGTGCGGCGGGCCACCAGCGCCAGGCGGGCGCCGTCCTGGTAGTAGCGCAGCGCCAGCGCCTGGCCGATGCCGCTGGACGCGCCGGTGATGAAGACGAGTTCAGTCATTTCCTGGGTCGCGACGTGATCTGGCCCTGGGCCTTGCCGCTGAAGCTGACCTGGCCGGTCAGGTGCCGGTACTCGAAGTTCTGCGTGTTCATCGTCGTGCCGCCCTGGCGGATGGTCACGGGCAGGTGGGAGCGCAGGACCTCGCTGTTGGACAGGGCTTGCAGGAACTCGCCGCGCACTTCCATCAGGGCCGGGTCGTTCTCGCCGGCACCGGGCGGCAGGCGGCGCAGGCGCACGTCGCCCAGCAGCTGCATGTCGCTGCCGTCGCCGTTGCTGATGGCGCGTTTGGCTTCGGCGATGGCCAGGCTGCCGTCGGGCGACACGGCGCGCACGCGGGCCTGGTCGATCTCGACGGTGTCGGTATCGGGGTAGTGGCGCAGCTCGGCGCCGGCGATCTGCACATTGAGCCGGCCGTCGGCGCCGATGCGCTGGATCTCGAATTTAGCCATGCGGTAGTCGGGCTCATGGCGCGGCGCGGCGGGAGCGCCGGGGTCGTCCAGCAGCGGCGTGTTCTTCACCAGCCACCAAGTGCCGCTGGCCAGAAAAGCCATCAGCAGAAGCGGCAGGTAGTTGGACAGCAGGCTCTGAACGCGCCACAGCCAGGGCTGGGCGGGGCGGCGGCTTGGCGTCGGCGCGGGCAGGGCCGGAGTCAAGCAGCGCCCCCGTCGAGCGTGCGATGGTGGGCGTGCAGCAGGCGCTCGTAGTGGCCAGCGGCCATCAGCAGCAGATCGCAGAACTCGCGAGCCGCGCCGTAACCGGCCGGGGCGCGCGTGACGTGGTGGGCGATGGCCAGCACCTCGGCATGGGCGCCGGGCGGGGCGCAGGCAAAGCCGGCGCGGGCCAGCAACGGCAGGTCGGGCCAGTCGTCGCCGATGGCGGCAACCTCGCCCCAGCTGGCGCCGAGTTGGGCCAGCAGCGGTTCGGCGGCGGCGAGCTTGTCGCTGATGCCGTAGAGCGCATGGGTCAGGCCCAGGTCGGCGACGCGGCGGCGCACGGCGGGGCTGTCGCGGCCGGTGATGACGACCGGCGTGATGCCCACCTGCTGCAGCGACTTCAGACCGTGGCCGTCCAGCGTCGAGAAGGCCTTGAAGGCCTCGCCGCTGTCGCCGATGTAGATGCGGCCGTCGGTCAGCACGCCGTCGACGTCGAAGATCGCGAGCTTGACAGAAAGGCCGGTGCCTTGTGCCTTGACGAGGAGTTCTGGAGGAAAGGTCAGCGCGGCCATTTCAGATCACCTTGGCGCGCATCAGGTCGTTGATGCTGATGGCGCCGAGAAGGCGCTTGTCGGCGTCGGTGACGAGGACGACGGTGATGCGCGCGGCTTCCATCAGGTCGGCGGCGTCCACGGCCAGCGCGTCGGCGCCGACGGTGCGCGGCCTGGGGTGGGCAACCTCGGCGGCGGTCAGCGCGCGCAGGTCGCGGCCCTGCTCAACGAGGCGGCGCAGGTCGCCGTCGGTGAAGATGCCTTGCACGCGGTCGTCGGCATCGACGATGACCGCCATGCCCAGGGCCTTGGCCGACATCTCGCGCATCAGGTCGGTGAAGGGCGTGTCGGCCGCCACGCGGGGCAGGGCGTCGCCGCTGCGCATCAGGTCGCGCACATGCGTCAGCAGCTTGCGGCCCAGCGCGCCACCGGGGTGGGAGCGGGCAAAGTCCTCGGCCTTGAAGCCGCGCGCGTCAAGCAGCGCCACGGCCAGCGCGTCGCCCAGGGCCATCTGCGCCGTGGTGCTGGCGGTGGGGGCGAGTTGCAGCGGGCAGGCCTCCTCGGCCACGGCGCTGTCGAGCACGACCTCGGCATGGGCGGCCAGGCTGGACTCGGGCCGGCCGGTCATGGCGATGACCGGGATGTCCAGGCGCTTGAGCACCGGCAGGATGGCGTTCAGCTCATCGCTCTCGCCGGAGTTGGACAGGGCCAGCACGATGTCGCCGGCCGTCACCATGCCCAGGTCGCCATGCGCGGCCTCGGCGGGGTGGATGAACAGGGCCGGCGTGCCGGTGGAGGCCAGCGTGGCGGCGATCTTGCGGCCGACGTGGCCGCTCTTGCCCATGCCCATGACGGCCACGCGGCCCGTGCAGGCAAGGATGGCCTGCACGGCGCGGGCGAAGGATTCGCCCAGGCGGGGCGCCAGCTCGGCCAGGGCGCGGGCCTCGACCTCAAGCGCCTGGCGACCGATGCGGATGGCGCTCTCGGCAGCAAACTCGGAAGAACTCATGCGGGCAGTGTAGACAAGGGCCCCGGCGCGCCAGGGCTGGCGTGACATGCGGCCGTATTCGGGTCTATCCCGGGTCAAACGGCCAGCCAGATGCAAGCGAACCGCCCCGCGCGTCAGGACAATCCGGCGCCATGCAGCCCAGCCTTGCCCCACGTCTCGCGCGCGTCGCCTTGCCGGCCCGCGTCTGGGCCCTGGCCCTGGGCCTGGTGGCGCCGCTGGCCTGGGACGCCAGCGGCCTGGACCTGTGGGCCATGCGCCAGGTGGGCCACGCGGCGGGCTTTGCGCTGCGCGACAGTTTCTTCACCACCCAGGTGGTTCACCAGGGTGGCCGCATGCTGTCCTGGGCCGTGATGGCCTTCATCGTGCTCGTCAACCTGTGGCCCGCGCTGCTGCCCCGGCTGAGCCGGCGCGACCGCCTCAGCTGGCTGCTGATCACCCTGCTCTGCCTGGCCGTGGTGTCGCTCATCAAGCGCGCCAGCCTGACGAGCTGCCCCTGGGACCTGGCCGAGTTCGGCGGCACGGCGCACTACGTGTCGCACTGGGCCTTTGGCCTGCACGACGGCGGCGGCGGGCATTGCTTCCCGTCCGGCCATGCCAGTGCGGCCTTCGCATTCTTGAGCGGCGGCTGGGCGCTGGGGCGCGCCTACCCGCGCCTCGGCCGGGCCTGGCTGGTGGTCGTTGTCTCGCTCGGCGTCGTCTACGGGCTGGGCCAGATGCTGCGCGGTGCCCACTACCCCAGCCACACGATGTGGACGGCCTGGATCTGCTGGGCGCTGACGGTGGCGGCGACGTCCATCGGCCCCGGGCGGATTCGCCGAGGCGCTGTCACCGCCTGACACCAACTCCCGGGCGAGCACCGGGTTTGCAAAGGGTTTCCACGTTGATCTGCCGGGATCGCCAGTCCTAGACTGCCGCGACAAAAAGCAACACGGAGGAGACACCGTGCAGCGGACCGACATCTCGGACCCGGCCTATTTCCACAAGGTCGTCGATTGCCAGTGGGCCTGCCCCGCGCACACCCCCGTGCCGGAGTACATCCGCCTCATTGCCCAGGGGCGGCATGACGAGGCCTACTGGGTCAACTGGGTCAGCAACGTCTTCCCTGGCGTGCTGGGGCGGACCTGTGATCGGCCTTGCGAGCCGGCGTGTCGGCGCGGTCGCGTCGAGGAGAAGCAGGCGGCCAAGCCGGAGCCGGTGGCCATCTGCCGGCTGAAGAGGGTCGCGGCGGACAACAAGACGGACGAGTTCCGCGCCATGCTGCCCAAGCCGGCGGCGCGCAACGGCAAACGGGTGGCTTGCGTGGGCGCGGGGCCGGCCTCGCTGGCCGTGGCGCGAGACCTGGCACTGGAGGGCTATGCCGTCACCGTGTTCGACGGCGAGGCCAAGCCCGGCGGCTTCATCCGCACGCAGATCCCGCGCTTCCGGCTGCCCGAGCGCGTCATCGACGAGGAGTGCGGCTACATCCTCGGGCTGGGTGTGGAGTGGCGTTCGGGCCAGCGCATTGAATCGATGAAGGCGTTGCTGGCCGAGGGCTGGGATGCCGTCTTTGTCGGCTGCGGCGCGCCGCGCGGGCGCGACCTGGCGCTGCCGGGCCGGCAGGAGTCGGCGGCGCAGATCCACATCGGCATCGACTGGCTGGCCAGCGTGTCCTTCGGCCATGTGACGGCCGTGGCGCCGCGCGTCATCGTGCTGGGCGGCGGCAACACGGCGATGGACTGCTGCCGCTCGGCGCGTCGCCTGGGCGCGTCGTCGGTAACGGTCGCCGTGCGCAGCGGCTATGCGCAGATGAAGGCGTCGCCGTGGGAGAAGGAAGACGCCGAGCACGAGGGCATTCCCATCCTCGACTTCCATGTGCCGCTGGCCTTCGAGCATGTGGACGGCAAGTTGACCGGCATGCGCTTCAAGAAGGCACAGACCAGCGAGGAGATCGTCATCCCCTGCGACGAGGTGCTGATCGCCGTCGGCCAGGAGAACAGCTTCCCGTGGATAGAGCGCGACGCGGGCATTGCCTTCGGTGACGACGGCCTGCCGGTGCTGGATGCAAAGAGCTTTCAGTCCTCGCTGCCCCATGTCTTCTTCGGCGGCGACGCGGCCTTCGGCCCGAAGAACATCATCACCGCCGTCGCCCACGGTCATGAGGCCGCTGTCAGCATCGACCGCCTGCTGCACGGCGAGCCGGTCACGCAGCGCCCGCCACCACACGTCAACCTCGTGTCCCAGAAGATGGGCATCCACGAGTGGAGCTACGACAACGCCATCACCAACGACCTGCGCAGCAAGGTGCCGTGGACGGCGGCCAACATCGCGCTGGCCAGCATCAAGGTCGAGGTGGAACTGGGCTTCGATGCGGCCACCGCCTTCAAGGAGGCGCAGCGCTGCCTGAACTGCGACGTGCAGACGGTGTTCGCGCCCAAGCTCTGCATCGAGTGCGATGCCTGCGTGGACATCTGCCCGATGGACTGCATCACCTTCACCGACAACGGCGACGACCTGCGCGAGCGGCTGAACGCGCCGGCGCTGAACCTGATGCAGGACGTCTACGTCGAGGGTGGGCTGAAGACAGGCCGCATCATGGCCAAGGACGAGGACGTCTGCCTGCACTGCGGCCTGTGCGCCGAGCGCTGTCCGACCGGGGCCTGGGACATGCAGAAGTTCCTGCTCGTCACGGCCAAGGCGGGGGCTTCTTGCCGCGACCACACCAGCCGCAAGGAGGTGACGGTATGAGCCGCATCGAAGCCGTCAACGACTTCGTCGTCAAGTTCGCCAACGTCAACGGCTCGGGCTCGGCCTCGGCCAACGAGCTCTTCGCCCGCGCCATCCTGCGCATGGGCGTGCCGGTCAGCCCGCGCAACATCTTCCCGAGCAACATCCAGGGCCTGCCGACCTGGTACGAGGTGCGCGTCTGCGAGGCCGGCTGGCTGGGCCGGCGCGGCGGCGTGGACCTGATGGTGGCCATGAACCCGCAGACCTGGGCGCAAGACCTGGCCGAGATTCAGCCCGGCGGCTATCTGTTCTACGACTCGACCAAGCCGATGCCGGTCAGCGCATTCCGCCCGGACGTCCACGTCATCGGCATGCCCGCCACCGCCATCTGCAACGCGACCTACGACGTGCCGCGCGAGCGCACGCTGTTCAAGAACATCCTTGTGCTGGGGGCCTTGAGCGAGCTGATGGGCATCGAGGCGGCCGTCATCGAAAAGCTGTTTGCCGAGCAATACAAGGGCAAGGAGCGACTGCTGGACTCCAACGTCCGCGCGCTGCATGCGGGCCGCGAGTTCGCGCGGGATCACCTGTCCGTGCAGCCCTTCGGCCTGGCCGTGAAGCCGGCCAATGCGGTAGGCAACAAGGTCTTCCTGGAAGGCAATGCGGCGACGGCGCTGGGCTGTGTGTATGGCGGCGCTACGGTCTGCGCCTGGTATCCGATCACGCCGTCGTCGTCCGTCGCCGAGGCCTTCGAAAAATACGCGACCAAGTTCCGCACCGACCCGGAGACGGGCGAGAAGCGTTACGCCATCGTGCAGGCCGAGGACGAGATCGCCTCCATCGGCATCATCACCGGCGCCGGCTGGAACGGCGCGCGTGCGTTCACCTGCACGTCGGGGCCGGGCGTGTCGCTGATGACCGAGTTCCTGGGCCTGGCCTACTTCGCCGAGATCCCCTTCGTCGTCATCGACGTGCAGCGCGGCGGCCCCAGCACCGGCATGCCCACGCGCACGCAGCAGGCCGACCTGCTGAGCAGCGCCTACGCCTCGCACGGCGACACGCAACACGTGCTGCTGCTGCCCGAGGACCCGCACGAATGCTTCGAGTTCGCGGCCGTCTCGCTGGACCTGGCCGAGCGCCTGCAGACGCCCGTCTTCCTGATGAGCGACCTCGACATCGGCATGAACCAGCGCCTGTGCGCGCCGCTGGAGT
Organism: Roseateles sp. P5_E8; assembly: GCF_054177665.1. NCBI lineage: Bacteria > Pseudomonadati > Pseudomonadota > Betaproteobacteria > Burkholderiales > Sphaerotilaceae > Roseateles > Roseateles sp. P5_E8. The sequence goes on from NZ_JBGCUM010000007.1 coordinate 121,225, forward strand.
GGGACGACACGCGCCGCTATGACCGCGGCAAGGTCATGAGCGCCGAGCAGCTCGAAGCCGGCAAGGAATTCGCCCGCTACAAGGACGTCGACGGCGACGGCATCCCCTGGCGCACGTTGCCCGGCACGCACGCGAGCAAGGGCGCCTACTTCACGCGCGGCACCACGCGCAACGAGGCCGCCATCTACTCCGAACGCGGCGAGGACTACCTGCGCAACGTCGAGCGGCTGCGCGCCAAGTTCGCCACCGCCGCGCTGCTGGCGCCGCAGCCACTGGTGCGCGCCGCCGCGCAGAAGACCAGCGTCGGCGTCCTCTACTTCGGCTCCACGGCGCCCGCCATGGACGAGGCGCTCGCCGCGCTGGCCGAGGCCGGCATCCACATCGACGCGATGCGCCTGCGCGCCTACCCGTTCCCGCCGTCGGTGGCGGAGTTCATCGCCGCGCACGACGCCGTCTTCGTCGTCGAGCAGAACCGCGATGCGCAGATGCGCCGCATGCTCGTCAACGAGCTGGAGGTGGCGCCCAAGCACCTCACGCCGGTGCTGCACTTCGACGGCACGCCCATCACGGCCCGCTTCATCACCGATGCGATCACGCGCCATGTGCACGCGCTGGCCACGGCCCCGAGGAGCACAACATGACCTACCTCGCGAAACCCAAGCTGCATCACCCCAGCCTGACCCGCAACGCCGTCGGCTACACGCGGCGCGACTACGAAGGCAAGGTCTCCACGCTGTGCGCCGGTTGCGGCCACGATTCCATCTCCAGCGCCATCGTGCAGGCTTGCTGGCAGCTGGACATCGAACCCCACCGCGTCGCCAAGTTGAGCGGCATCGGCTGCTCCAGCAAGACGCCCGACTACTTCCTCGGCGCCAGCCACGGCTTCAACACCGTGCATGGCCGCATGCCCAGCGTGCTGACAGGCGCCTACCTCGCCAACCGCGATCTGCTCTACCTGGGCGTGTCGGGCGATGGTGACTCCGCCTCCATCGGCCTGGGCCAGTTCGCCCACGCCATGCGGCGCGGCGTGCGCATGGTCTACATCGTCGAGAACAACGGCGTCTACGGCCTCACCAAGGGCCAGTTCAGCGCCACGGCCGACAAGGGCTCGGTTGCCAAGAAGGGCGCGACCAACAACGACGCCGCCATCGACCTCGCCGCGCTGGCCCTGCAGCTTGGCGCGACGTTCGTTGCGCGCAGTTTCTCGGGCGACAAGGCGCAACTCGTGCCGCTGATCGAAGGCGCCATCCGCCACGGTGGCGCGGCCTTCATCGACGTCATCAGCCCCTGCGTCGCCTTCAACAACCACGCCGGCTCGACGCGCAGTTATGACCATGTGCGCGAGCACAACGAGGCGCTCAACCGCATCGACTTCATTGACCTGGCGGCCGAGCAGGTCGCGCCGCCTGCGGCCGACGTCATTGACGTGCCGCAGGCCGACGGCAGCACGCTGCGGCTGAGAAAGATGGCGCCCGACTACGACCCCACCGACCGCCTCGGCGCGATGAATGCGATGCAGCGCTTTGCGGCGGGCGGCGAGATTGCGACCGGCCTGCTCTACGTCGACCCGACGGCCAAGGACTGGCATGCCGCGCAACGCACGGCGGCCCTGCCGCTCAACGGGCTTGGTGAAAAAGACCTCTGCCCGGGTGCCGCCGCGCTCGTGAGGATCAACGCGGGCTTGAGATAGTCGCCTATATCGACATCGCGGCCCGGGTCACCCCGGAGAGTGTTTTCCTGTATCGAAGTCCTGTGGTTGACGCCTAGTCTTGGAGCGCTTGGGCGCGCGTCTGCGTCGTTACCTAGAGGGACTTCGGTCCGAGGAGGTTGTTGAACCTCTGCCTGTTTTGCTCCTGAACTGGAGGAGCTGAAGAACCGCCGGGGGTGTGGACACCCCGTCGGAGCACGAGTAACCAGAGAGTTAGCTCGCCACGCTTCTGTCCTGGATTCGCAGCCGGTTGGAGCCTCCGATGGGGAGGCGCTGTGAGAAAGGATGCCTTCAATGGCCAAGCAGCAACGACGTCCGAGCCGTCGGCGAGTGTCGAAGGACAGCATTTGGGCAAGGCTGGAGTTGGTTCTGAGAACCGTCGCCAGCGTGGGCTGGCTCATCAAGACCTTTTGGGGGTCGTGGTGAGCGGGTTCTTCGCCGCCCTCTGGGCACTCCTACATCGCATGTCACAACGGTATCCGTCACAGCAGAGCCCCTTGTTTCGCCTGCAGAGCCGCAAGCGGTTGGCAGTCGATGTGATCGGCATGCCGCTCCCGAGCCTTGGGCGATTGGCGGCGGAGGCCGACGGCTATTTGCACTTCGTGCGCTTCACCAGCGGCAAGCAGCGCAACGTGGATGCGCCGAAGCCGCTGCTGCGCGAGGTGCAAGGTCGCCTGGCGACCTTGCTGAACCGCATCGAGGTCGGCGCCTATCTTCATTCAGGCCAGAAGCAGCGGTCCTATCTGAGCAACGCGATGACGCACCGCGACGCTTGCAAGGTGGTGAAGCTCGACATTCGCCATTTTTACCCGTCCATCACCCGCGACCGCATCTGGCGCTTCTTCGCTCAAACCCTGCAGTGCTCAGGAGATGTTGCGGCCCTGTTGGCGAGGCTGTGCACTCACCACGGCAGCGCGCCCATCGGCAGTCCCGTCAGCCAGGTGCTGGCATATCACGTCGTGCGGCCCATGCTGGACGAACTGCATCGCTTGGCGCTGCACCATGACCTTCGGTTCACCTGCTATGTCGATGATCTGAGCTTCTCCGGTGACGGCGCGGATCACGCCTTCCTGGCAGCCGCCAGTGCCGTTGTCGAGCGCCACGGCTTCTTGCCGCATGCGGCGGATTGCTATGCAGCGGGAGAGGACCGATTGGTCACTGGCGTGCTACTGACCTCCGCAGGGCCGCGCGTGCCCGGCCCTCAATTGGCCAGAGTGGATGAGGCGCGCCAGGCTTCCGCTAAGGCCGTGGGCGGAGCTGCCCGCTTGGATGCGCTGGCGCGACTGCTGGGTGCTCTCGCGTCGGCGGCCGCCATCGACGGCAGCTTTCTGGCAGAGCTGGCTCAGTGTCGACTTGAATGGCAGATGCTGAGAAAGCGCTTCAAGGCTGTCGGCGCGCGCACCGGGCCCACTCGCGGTAAGCCGCGCCTACATCCGCGGCGCCTCTACAGGGGCTGACCGTGCCGAAGAGGCCAGTCTGAGATGATCCGCGCGCCATGCGCCCACACCACCTCGCCCTCACCCTCGCCGCCCTCCTTGCCCTGACTGCCTGCGCCAGCTCCAGCCAGGACAAGGTTGCCGGTGCCGCCACCACACCGCTGAGCGACCTCAACGTCGTCCGCGCCGACATCCCCGAAGTGCTGAGGGCCGCCGCCGCTGCGCCCTACGCGCAGCCGGCCGATGTCAGCTGCCCGGCGTTGGCCGCCAGCATCCATGCGCTGGACGAATTGCTGGGCCCCGATCTCGATGCCCCAGCCGGCAAGAGCGGCGCCGGCTTGCTGGAGCGCGGCGAGGACGCCGCCACCGGCGCGCTGCAGCGCACGGCCGAGGGTGTCATCCCCTTCCGGGGCTGGATACGCAAGCTGAGTGGCGCCGAGCGTTACGCACGCCAGGTCAACGCGGCGATTACGGCCGGCGGCGTGCGACGCGGCTTCCTGCGCGGCCTGGCGGTGGCCAAGACCTGCGTGGCGACCACGCCGGCCAAAGCGGCCTGAATGGCCTGAGCGGCCTGAGCGGCCGAAGCGGCCCGAGCGCGGCGCGCTCACAGTCCTTTGCAGGCCGTCAACACTCAGCAAAACTTTGACGACGGTGCGGCAATGCGGCGTCGGCAGACTCGCCGCCGATGTCTGCCGCTCGCCTCTTCCCTCGCCCCTCCCCGCGCCTCACACCGCCCAGCGCCGCCGCCCTGGCGGTGCTGCTCTTCATGCTCTGGGCCATCGTCGGCACGAGCTGGTTCATGCGCCACTACTTCGGGCTGGTGACGCCCGACCAGGTGCTGTTCCATCTGCAGCACGGCGGCTTGGGCGAGGCGGATTCGCGCCTGTATTGGCGCGCGCTGCGCTGCCTGGCTGGCGTCGTCGGGTTGGCGCTGCTCAGCCTCCTGCTGCTGGGCCGCCTGCGGCGCCCGCACCGGCTGCCGTTGCTGGCGGCATTGGGCGTCGGTGCCGTGCTGTCGGTCCATGCCACCGTGTCCGATCCCTGCGTGCCCGAGGCCGATGGGGGTGACTACCTGGCCCGTCACTTCGTGGACCCTGGCCGCGTCACCTGGCAGGCGCCGGCCAGCAAGCCCGACGTGCTCGTCGTCTTCGTCGAGTCACTGGACCAGGGCTACACCCAGCCGCGCGACACGCAGGCGCCGCTGCTGCCGCAGCTGACCCGGCTGCAGGATGACGCGCAGACGCTGGGCCAGCTGCACAACCTCAGCGGCGCGAGTTGGACGCTGGGCGGCCTGTTCAGCGCGCTGTGCGGCGTGCCGCTGCAGCCGGTGGGCGTCATGAGCCGCCAGTCGTACGAGTACGCCAGCCACTTCTACGCGGGCGGGCACTGCCTGACGGATGTGCTCGCCGAGCAGGGCTGGCAGCTCAGCTTCTATGGTGGTGCGTCGCTGAAGTTCGCCGGCAAGGGGCATTTCCTGCAGGACCATGGCGTCGCGCGCCGCTTCGGCGCCGAGCAATGGCGGCAGGCGGGCCTGCCGGTGCCCACGCAGGGCTGGGGCCTGCTGGACAGCGACCTCGCCCGGCAGGCCTGGGCCGACATGCAGCGCCCGCGACGCGCTGATGAGGCGCGCATGAGCGTGGTGCTGACGGTTGACACCCACGGCCCCGCCGGCGCGCGCGACCGTGGCTGCGAGACCGCAAGCGCGCGGGCCGCCGACGAGGACGAGGACGACGTGCCCGTCGAGCTCATGCGCGGCGCACTGCGCTGCACCGACCGTGCCGTGGCGCAGCTGGTGCAGCGCTTCGTCGCGCAGCGCGACGGCCGGCCCAAGGTCGTGTGGGTCATGGGCGACCACCTGAACCCGGCGCCCTTGCTGAACGCGGACCTGCAGCCCGCAGTCGGCGGCCGCACCGTTTTCCACGCACTGGAGCGCTATGACGCCGACGGCCGCTTGCTCCCTGGCGCCGACCAGCAACGCGAGTTCACGCATGTCGACGTGCTGCCCACGCTGGCGGAGGCCATCGGCCTGCGCTGGGCGCCGCAGGCGCATCGGCTCGGCCTGGGCGTGTCGCTGCTGGCCGAGGACCGGCCCGCCACGCTGATCGAAAGCGAAGGCATGGCGCATGTCGACGGCCGGCTGTCGTGCCGGTCGCCGCTGTTCCAGCGGCTGTGGCTCAACGCGATCTGATCCGCGATCAGCGCGCCGTCTTCGGCCGGGGCCTTGCGCCTTCCTCGTCATCGACCCCCTCACCCTCGATGCCCTCCTCATCGGGCGATCCGATGATGCGGTCGACTCCGATGTCCGACGCCTCGGTCTCGTTCGATTCCTCGCTGGTGCCCTCGATGGGCGCGACGGCCTGGTCCCGGTTCAGCGTCACGTCGACCGGCTCGCCCGGGTCGGCGGTCGGCAGGCTGTCGGCGCCCAAGGTGTCGCTGCCGCTATCCGTGCTGTCCGAGGGCCCGAGCGCTTGCTCATCGGTGCCCTTGGGGCGGAGGGGCGCCTTGTCGGTGCCCACGAGGCTGCTGTGTCCCATGGCGGTCTCCTGGTGTGGATGAATGAATCCAGTCTGCGCCGCCAAGCAGTGGGGTGGCGTCGGACGACGGCTAGGCTGGCGTAGGACTTTGCGCTCATGGCTATCCTCACGGGCATGGCCACCAAGAAACCGCCCGCCGCGCCCCGGCCCGCAGCCGCCGCTGACCGCCACGACCTGATCCGCGTGCAGGGCGCACGCGAGAACAACCTCAAGGACATCAGCGTCGACATCCCCAAGCGTCGGCTGACGGTGTTCACCGGCGTGTCCGGCTCGGGCAAGAGTTCGCTCGTCTTCGGCACCATCGCGGCCGAGTCGCAGCGACTCATCAACGAGACCTACAGCGCCTTCGTGCAGGGCTTCATGCCCACGCTGGCGCGACCCGACGTGGACCTGCTGGACGGCATCACCACGGCCATCATCGTGGACCAGGAGCGCATGGGCGCCAACGCGCGCTCCACGGTGGGCACGGCGACGGACGCCAACGCCATGCTGCGCATCCTGTTCAGCCGCCTGGGCCAGCCGCACATCGGTCCGCCCAGCGCGTTTGCCTTCAATGTGCCGTCGGTCAAGGCCACCGGCGTCATCACCGTCGACAAGGGCGACGCCAGCCAGGCGGTGAAGCAGACGTTCACGCGCACCGGCGGCATGTGCCCGCGCTGCGAGGGCATGGGCGCGGTCAGCGACTTCGACCTGACGCAGCTCTACGACTCCGCCAAGTCGATCAACGAAGGCGCCATCACCATCCCTGGCTACAGCATGGACGGCTGGTCCGGCCGCATCTTCCGCGCCTGCGGCTTCTTCGACCCCGACAAGCCCATCGCCAAGTTCACCAAGCACGAGCTGCACGACCTGCTGCACAAGGAGCCGACCAAGATCAAGGTCTCCGGCATCAACCTGACCTACGCGGGGCTGATCCCGTCCATCCAGAAGTCCTTCCTGTCCAAGGACGTAGACGCGCTGCAGCCGCACATCCGCGCCTTCGTCGAGCGTGCCATCACCTTCACCACCTGCCCTGAGTGCGGCGGCTCGCGGCTTGGCGAGGCGGCGCGCTCGTCGCGCATCGCCAAGCTCAACATCGCCGACGTCTGCGCCATGCAGATCAGCGACCTGGCCGACTGGGTGCGCGGCCTGAAGGCAGCTAACGTCGCGCCGCTGCTGACAGCCTTGCAACACCTGCTTGACGCCTTCGTGGAGATCGGCCTGGGCTATCTGTCGCTGGACCGGCCCTCGGGCACGCTGTCCGGCGGCGAGGCGCAGCGCACGAAGATGATCCGCCACCTCGGCTCGGCACTGACCGACGTGACCTATGTCTTCGATGAGCCGACCATCGGCCTGCACCCGCACGACATCCAGCGCATGAACGAGTTGCTGCTGCGCCTGCGCGACAAGGGCAACACGGTGCTGGTCGTCGAGCACAAGCCCGAGGTCATCGCCATGGCCGACCATGTCATCGACCTCGGGCCGCGCGCCGGCTCGGGCGGCGGCGAGGTGGTCTACGAGGGCAGCGTGGCCGGCCTGCGCGCCAGCGGCACGCTGACCGGCCGCCACCTGGACGACCGCGCCGCGCTGAAGGCCGCCGTGCGCAAACCCAAGGGGGCGCTCAAGGTGCGCGGCGCCAGCACGCACAACCTTCAATCCGTCGACGTCGACATCCCGCTCGGCGTGCTCGTCGTCGTCACCGGCGTGGCCGGCTCGGGCAAGAGCTCGCTCATCCACGGCTCGGTCGCCAAGCTGGACGGCGTCGTCGCCATCGACCAGGCCGCCATCCGTGGCTCCCGGCGCAGCAACCCGGCAACGTACACAGGCCTGCTCGACCCCATCCGCAGCGCCTTCGCCAAGGCCAACGGGGTCAAGGCTGCTCTCTTCAGCGCCAACTCCGAAGGCGCCTGCCCGGCCTGCAACGGCGCGGGCGTCATCTTCACGGACCTCGGCCCCATGGCCACGGTGGCCACGACCTGCGAGGACTGCGAGGGCAAGCGCTTCCAGCCGGCGGTGCTGGAATACAAGCTGGCCGGGCGCGACATCAGCGAGGTGCTGGCCATGCCGGTCACCGAGGCCACCGCCTTCTTCGCCTCGGCAAAAGTCCCGGCGGCCCACGTCATTCTGGAGCGCCTGGCCGACGTCGGCCTGGGCTACCTCAGCCTCGGTCAGCCGCTAACCACGCTGTCAGGCGGCGAACGCCAGCGCTTGAAGCTCGCCACCCACATGGCCGAGAAGGGTGGCATCTACGTGCTGGACGAGCCGACGACCGGCCTGCACCTGGCCGACGTGGAACAGCTGCTGGCGCTGCTGGATCGCCTGGTCGATGCGGGCAAATCCGTCATCGTCATCGAGCACCACCAGGCCGTCATGGCCCATGCGGACTGGCTCATTGACCTCGGGCCGGGCGCGGGGCATGACGGCGGCCAGGTCGTGTTCGAGGGCACGCCGGCCGTGCTGGTGAAGAAGAAGTCGACGTTGACGGGCAAGCATCTCGCCGCTTACATCGCCAGTTAGGGAGCGGCTTCCCTCACCAGCCTTATGCCCACCAACGTGTAGCGCGTCTCCGGCGTGTTCCAGTTGCGGTAGGTGCAGCGCGAGTACAGCGACCAGCTGTGCCAGGAGCCGCCCCGGCGCACCTTGGTGTCGCCCGCCGCCGGGCCTGTCGGGTCGGCCGCGGGCGACTGCGCGTAGTAGTCCTCGCCATACCAGTCCGCCGTCCACTCCCAGGCATTGCCGTGCATGTCGAACAGGCCGAAGGCGTTGGGTGCGTAGGAGCCGACGGGCGCCGTGAAGGTGTGGCCGTCATGGCCGGCGAGCGCGCGGTCGCGCCATTGGGGCCAGAGCGCGGCGGTGTCGGCGTCAAAGGTGTTGCCCACGCGCACCAGTCCCTCGGGGTCGTTGCCGTGCTGGTAGCGGCCCTGCTGGCCGGCGCGGCAGGCGTATTCCCATTCCGCCTCGGTCGGCAGCCGGTAGCGGCGGCCCTCCTGGGCAGACAGCCAGCGGGCCATGGCCACGGCGTCGTGCCAGGTCACGTTGACGACCGGGTGGTCGTCGCCCTGAGGGAAGCCGGGGTTCTGCCAGGAGTAGACAGCCCGGCGCCCCTCGAAGGCGTCGTTACGCGGGCTGGTGGCGGGGTCGTAGGCGGGGTTGTAGCCATAGCCTCCGGTGCCGTCGGCGATGGACTCGGGCACGTGGCCCGAGCGCTGCAGGAAGGCCCTGAACTGGCCCACCGTGACCTCGTGCTGGCTCATCTCGAAGGGCCGCGTGATGCGCACGACATGCACCGGCGCCTCGTCGGTCAGCCGCTCGAAGCGGGAGGGGTCCAGCGCCGGGTAGGCGGCGCTCAGCGCGGCGACCGACTCGTCGCTGCCCATCCTGAACTCGCCCGCCGGCAGGCGCACGAAGCTGATGCCCAGCGAGTCGACCAGTGGCGCCGGGGGTGCCGCCGTCTGGAGCAGTGCAGCCAGCGAGAGCTTGAGTGCGAGAAGTTGGGGCATATGGGCCATTGGCGCACGGCTTTAGGGCGTGGAGCTTGCCCTGGGGTGTCAGGGGCAATCCTGCTTGCCGGCGAGCGCCTATAAGAGCCAAACTCGGAGTTCGCGCTGACGATGTCGCAGTCCCGGCGCGAATGGCGTCTGTTCGAACACACCCTTCTTTTCTGGTGCCGACCGTCATGAAGCCTCTGCCCCTGCCATTCCGCCTGCTGGAAGCGCTGGCCCCGCAGCGCGCGCCCATCGACCGAGGGGTCGAGCCCGTGTTGGGCTTCGACCATTTGCCGCCCATCGAGCCCACCGTGGCCCAGCCCTTGCGCCGCCGGGCCATCGAGCTGGAACTGGAGGAGGGCAGCCGCCGCCTCTACGTGCCCATGGTTGCCGAGGCCGAGGTCGTCGAGCGGCCGCGCCGCTAGCCCGCGGGTCAGATGGGCGTCGGCAAGGGCGCGCCCTGCCGCAGCGCCTCCACGTTGGCGATGAAGTTCTGCACCGTCGCGCCAATGGACTGCGGCGACCAGCCGGCCACATGCGGCGTCAGGATGACGTTGTCGAAGGCCAGCAATTCCTGCGGCGGCAGCGGCTCGCCGTCGTAGACATCCAGCGCCGCACCGGCGATACGGCCGGCCTGCAGCGCGGCCACGAGGGCCGCCGTGTCCACGCAGCTGCCACGGGCGATGTTGACGACATGGCCCCCGGCGCCCAGGGCCGCCAGCACCTCCGCGTTGACGATGTGCCGGGTTGCTGCACCGCCGGGCGTGGCCACGACGAGGTCGTCGGCCCAGGCGGCCAGACCGGCGGCGCTGTCGAAGTAGCTCGCCTCGCCCGCATCGGCCTTTGGTTGGCGGTTGTGATAGCCGATGCCCATGCCGAAAGCGGCCGCGCGCCGGGCGATCTTGCGGCCTATGCCACCCAGCCCGATTAGCCCCAAGCGCCGGCCGGTGAAGCTGGGGTAGAGCGGCAGAGCGTCGCGCCAGAGGCCGGCGCGCACGGCCAGGCCTTGCCGGGGCAGGGCGCGCACGCTGGCCAGCAGCAGGGCCAGCGCATGGTCGGCCACGCAATCGTCGTTGGTACCGGCGCCATTGCACAGCGCCACGCCGCGTGCGCGGGCGGCGGCCAGGTCCAGGTTCTCGTAACCGGCGCCCTGGGCGGCCAGCAGCTTCAGCTTGGGGCAGGCGGCGATCTCGGCGGCCGTGAAGCCGACCGAGCCGTTGGTCAGCACCAGCTCGATGTCGGCCGCATGGGCGGCCATTGCCGCGGCGCGCGAGGCCGCGTCCGTCGCTTCGATGACGCGAAAGCGCGCCAGCAGCGCGGCCTTGTGTTCGGCGGCAATCGGCACGAGCAGCAGCAGGGTGTCGTTCATGTGGCCATCATGCCGCGCCTGTCCTCTCTGACGAATGGCAGAGCCGCAGGGCGCGCCCACAATCGCCGCACTTCATACCGAGCTCCGCCATGAAACGACTGCTGCTCCCCGCTCTGCTCGCGGCCACGCTGGCCGCCCACGCGGCCGACGAGACACCGCTGGACACGCTGCCCTACACGCCCAGCCTGGACGTCACGGCCATGGACCGCAGTGCCGACCCCTGCGACGACCTCCACCGCTTTGCCTGTGGCGCCTGGAGCAAGGCCAACCCGATTCCCGCCGACCAGTCGCGCTGGTCCGTCTACGCCAAGATGGCCAACGAGAACCAGCGCTACCTGTGGGGCGTGCTGAACAAGCTGGGCGACACCGCGGCCGAGCGCAGCGCCAACCAGGCCAAGCTGGGCGACTACTTCGCCAGCTGCATGGGCGAGGGCGCCGTGCAGGCCGCAGGTCTCACCGGCCTGCAGCCGCTGCTGGACCGCATTGCCGCGCTGAAGGCCAAGGGCGACCTGCCCGGCCTGCTGGCCGAGCTGCAGCTTGCGGCCGGCAATGACCGGCTGTTCTTCGGCTTCAGCGCCGGCCAGGACTTTGCCGACGCGACGCGCCAGATCGCCTTCGCCTCGGCCGGCGGCCTGGGCCTGCCCGACCGCGACTACTACCTCAAGCGCGACGCGAAGACGCTGAAGATCCGCAACGCCTACGAGGCCCATGTGGCCCAGGTCTTCACGCTGCTGGGTGAGTCGCCCGCCGCCGCCCGGGCCGCCGCGCGCAGCGTGCTGGCCACCGAGACCGTGCTGGCCAAGGCGTCGCTGAGCAAGGTCGACAAGCGCGACCCCTACAAGACCTTCCACGTCGTCGACGCCGCCGGCCTGAAGGCGCTGCTGCCCGGCTTCGACTGGGCCAGCTACCAGGCCGCTTTAGGCACCGCGCCCTGGCACGCGCGCTACAACGTCACCGAGCCAGCCTTCTTCAAGGCCCTCGGCGCGCGCCTGCAGGCCATGAGCCTGGGCGACCTCAAGACTTATCTGCGCTGGCAGCTCGCCAGCAGCCTCAGCCCCGCGCTGAACGAACGCCTGGTGCAGGCCAACTTCGACTTCTACGGCCAGACGCTGACCGGCCAGCCCCAGATCAAGCCGCGCTGGAAGCGCTGCGTGCAGCTCGTCGACCTGCAGCTTGGCGAGGCGCTGGGCCAGGAGTTCGTGGCGCGCAACTTCACGTCCGAGCTGAAAGCCGCCACGGTGCAGATGACCGACGAGATCGAGGCCGCGATGGCCCGCTCCATCGACAGCCTGGCCTGGATGAGCGCCGAGACCAAGGCCAAGGCGCACGCCAAGCTCAAGACCATCGTCAACAAGGTCGGCTACCCCGAGCGCTGGCGCGACTACGCCGGCCTGGCCGTGCAGCGCGGCGACTTCCTCGGCAACGTCGTGCGCGGCAATGCCTTCGAGGCCAAGCGTCGCCTGGCCAAGATCGGCCAGCCGCTGGACCGCGGCGAATGGGGCATGACGCCTCAGACCGTCAACGCCTACTACGACGCGCAGATGAACGACATCAACTTCCCCGCCGGCGTGCTGCAGGCGCCGCTCTACGACCCCAAGCTCGATGAGGCGCCCAACTACGGCAACACCGGGGGCACCATTGGCCACGAGCTGACGCACGGCTTCGACGACGAAGGCCGCCAGTTCGATGCCCAGGGCAACCTGAAGAGCTGGTGGACGAAGAAGGACGGCCGCGAGTTCGAGAAGCGCGCCGCCTGCGTGGTCAATCAGTACGCCAAGTACACCGTCGTCGACGAGATCAAGATCAATTCCAAGCTGACGTTGGGCGAGGACCTGGCCGACCTTGGCGGCCTGGTGCTGGCGTGGGAAGCGTGGAAGGCGCACATGCAGGGCAAGCCCGGCGAGAGCCGCGACGGCCTGTCGCCCGAGCAGCGCTTCTTCGTCGGCTTTGCCCAATGGGACTGCGCCGACGCCCGCCCCGAGGCTATGCGCGTGCAGGCCAAGATCGACCCGCACTCGCCGGCCAAATGGCGCATCAACGGCGTCGTCGTCAACATGCCGGAGTTCGAGAAGGCGTTTGCGTGCAAGCCGGGCGCCAAGCTGGTGAAGGCGGCGGGGGAGCGGTGCAAGGTGTGGTGATTGGCGGCTGATGGTGCTTGCCTGTTGCCCGCCCCAAGCTTGGCTACGGCGCCGAAACTGCCAGGACTGCCTGTGGGTTGGTGCGGGCAATGGCCAGCAGCGTGCGTGCCGCGCCGCTCGGCTGCTTGCGCCCTTGTTCCCAGCCCTGCAGGGTGCGCACCGAAACCCCAAGCAGGTTGGCGAACTGGGACTGAGACAGCCCTGTGGCCTCTCGGGCCTGCGTCGCTGTAGACACCACGACCTTGCCCTTGCCGGCCTTCATGTCCTTGATGGACTGCAGGATCTCTGCGCCGATATCGCGCTTGGCCTCAAAGGCGGCGATCTCTGCTGCATTGAGCTTTTTAGATTTCGAGGGCACGGCGGATCTCCTTGAGTGTGCTGAGGGAGATGTTCTCTGACTCGGCCTTTGCGTACAGGGTGAGAAGGTAGACCTCGCCAGCCTCGTTGCGGGTGAGGTAGACGATTCTCACGCCACCAGATTTGCCAGCTCCTTCCCGCGCCCAGCGGACCTTGCGGACGCCACCTGAGCCGCGGATGACCGAGCCAGCCTCCGGGTCGAGCGCGATGAATACCGCAAACGCCGCACGTTCGTCTTCGTCCCAATATCGCGGCCACAGCTTCTGAAAGATGGGGCTTTCAACGACCGTCAGCATCGGCGAACTATACGCCTTAGGCGCATGGAGGCCAAGGGGGCTGTGACGCTGAACGTTCGGTTGAAAGGAGGCTAAGCCACATCGCGCTCAAGAAAAGTCAGGGCGGTTTCAATCAGTTCCAGCATCTTGGCGTAGCGCATCTGGCCGTGCATCAAGGGTTTCCCATTCATGGACACGTCGATGCTCACTCCCGACCAAGTGACGGGGAGTAACGACTTTTCGTATGGATTGAGTTGAAGACCAGATCATGCGCAAAGCAATTGCGAAGGATGCGCCAAAAGGAAAACCAGGGCTGCGCCTTGAGCATGTCGAGTTGTCCGGTTTCTTGGCAGTACAGCTTTGTGAGCGGAAATAGGTCGGTGAGGGCCGACCTGTACGCCAGCATGTAGAAATCTTCGGTTGCGATCTTCACCGCCTCAGCGCTGCGTGACCACAGACTTGCCGGCAACGTGTCGGCCCCTGCCATGGGGAGGGCCTGCTGCGGCGCACAGATCGATTGCTGCGAGGAACCTGGCCCACACCAATCAACGATTGGAGCAGGCCGAACGAGTAGATGTTGCTGGGCATGGGCAGCTACTTCCTCAAGGCAGCAGCCGGGCAACCCTAGGCCTGCACCACATTCCGCCCCTGCCCCTTCGCCCGATACATCGCCGCATCCGCCCGCGCCAGCACCGCGTCGCTGCTGGCGTCCCCGCGCTCGGCCTCGGTGATGCCGAAGCTGGCGCTCAGCGGCCAGTCCTGCTCCAGCCAGCGCAGCGGCGCGGCGTGCACCAGCGCGCGCATGCGCTCGGCTACCAGCGCGGCGCCGGCGATGTCGGTGTCGGGCAGCAGCACGCAGAACTCCTCGCCGCCCAGTCGACCGAAGCGGTCGACCGCGCGCAGGCAGGGTTGCAGCTCATGCACCATCAGGCGCAGCGCGGCGTCGCCGGCGGCGTGGCCCAGGCTGTCGTTGAGCTGCTTGAAGCGGTCCATGTCGATCATGACGAGGGCGTAGCCGCGGCCGCGCTTGAGCCAGGCGTGGGCCTGGTCCAGGGCGTGGTCGAAGGCGCGGCGGTTCAGCGTGTCGGTCAGCGGGTCGCGCTCCAGCAGGCGCTCGATGCGGCGGATCAGTCGCATCAGCACGAGGAAGGCCAGCGTGGCGTTCTGCAGCAGCGTCAGCACCAGGGCCGTCCACAGGAAGGCGATGTTGAACTCGGTGGGCACGCGCATGTCGGGCGTGCCGCCGGGGCGGATGAAGGTCTCCAGGCCGCGCGCCGCCATCAGCGCCGCGATGAGGAACAGCGGCAGCGCCAGCGCGGCCGGCGTGCGCCGGCCGTCGGCGGCGGCGCCCAGCTGGCGCCACACGGTCAGGCCGGCGGCCGCCGTCAGTGCCGCCCCCATGCCGTTGACGATGCGGGCCGGCCAGCGCAGGTCGCCGTCGTAGGGCAGGGCCAGCAGCACGAGCGCGGTGGCCGCGACGGCGACGGCCGCCGGCTGCCATGGCAGCCGGCGCGTGACGATGCCCGGCACGGCCACGCTCAGCAGTGCGAAGGAGGCCACGGCGAGCACGTCGCCGGGGCGGTAGGTCAGTGCGTCGGGCAGCACGCCGCGCAGCGCATGCAGCGTCAGCGACAGCGCGGCCGCGAGGTTGGCGCCGGCCATCGTCAGCGAGGCGCGCGGCGCGATGCGTGCAACCAGGGCCAGCGACAGCCACACCAGCGTTGCCACCGTGGAGACCAAGATGATGGCCGCCAGCAGCGTGAGCGTCTGCGCCGGCGTGATCATGGCGCGCCCTGCAGGTGCGTGGCGACGCAGACGCGGTTGCGGCCTTCGGCCTTGGCGCGGTAGAGCTCGCCGTCGGCGCGCACGAGGCCGACGTTGCCCTTGGGGTCGCCCGTCACCGGCAGAGCCACGCCGAAGCTGGCGGTCAGCGGCAACACCTGGCCCTGCCACAGCAGCGGCTGCGCCGCCAGCGCGGCGCGCAGCCGCTCGGTGACGGCGGCGGCGGTGGCCAGATCGGCGGGCGAGGCCAGCGGCAGCAGCGCGCAGAACTCCTCGCCGCCCAGCCGGCCCAGGCTGTCCACCGCGCGCAGGCTGGCCTGCCAGATGCCCACGCAGTGCTGCAGGGCGGCGTCGCCGGCGAGGTGGCCGTGGGCATCGTTGATGCGCTTGAAGTGGTCGATGTCGATCATGGCCAGCGCGAAGCCGTGGCCGCGCTGCAGCTGGGCCTGGGCGTTGTCCAGCGCCTGCTCAAAGGCGCGGCGGTTGAGCGCGCCGGTCAGCGGGTCGCGGTGGGTCAGGTGCTGGATGCGCGCGATGACGCGCCAGATCATCAGCGCGATGAGGCTGAGCGTGATGCTGGCCGTGACGATGAACCAGAGCACGGCGCGCTCGGCCGAGGGCAGCTCGCCGCCGCGCAGCAGGTGGCCATGCCAGGCCGGTTCCAGCAGCAGCTCGGCCGCGTGGGTCAGGCTCATCAGCGCGAGCAAGGCGAAGGGCAGCGTCATGAAGGTGGTGACGACGCGCGAGAGCTGGTCGCCCACGCCGCGCACCACCTCGCGTACGGCCAGCAAGGCCAGCACCGTCACGGCGGTCGCACCCGCCAGCTCGGCGGCCAGCCCTGAGCCGGCGGCCAAGCCGGCGGCGATGCCCAGCGCGCCCAGGCCGGCCACCCAGGCGATGTCGTGCGGGCGCTGGCGGCTGCGCAGCATGCGGCGCAGTGCCAGCAGCAGCAGCACGATGCAGCCCAGCAGCCCGAACTCGTGCGCGGCCTGGGGCAGCGGTTCCGGCCAGCTGGCGAGGCTGGCGCCGGCGTTCTGGGTCGCCAAGCGCAGCACATGGGCCGCCGCCATCAGCCGGCTTGCGCGCGGTGCGATGCGGAAGGCCTGGGCGAGCGTCACCCAGGCCAGCGCCGCCATCAAGTTGAAGAGGGCGCTGACCTGGAGGATGGTGGGGACGTCGAGGAATTCCATGCGGCTCGGGGTTAGGCGCAGCATCTTCGTCGACAAGGACACAATGCCGCGCATGTCGGCCTGGGTCTTGATCACCGGGGGTTCGCGTGGCATTGGCGCGGCCGCCGCATGGCGCTGCGCCGAGGCCGGCTGGGACGTGGCCATCAACTACGCGCAGGATAGCGTCGCCGCCGAGGCGCTCGCCGCCAGAGTGCACGCACTCGGTCGGCGCGTGTTGACCCTGCAGGCCGACGTTGCCGATGAGGCCCAGGTGGCCGCGATGTTCGAGCGCCTGGATGCCGAAGGTGGCCGGCTGGGCGGCCTGGTCAACAACGCCGGCATCGTCGCCCCGGCCGCGCGGCTGGAGGCCATGGCGCCCGAGCGCTGGCGCCGGCTGTTCGACGTCAACGTCATCGGCACGCTGCTGTGCTGCCAGCAGGCGGCGCGGCGCATGAGCACGGCGCGCGGCGGCGCGGGCGGAGCCATCGTCAACCTCAGCTCACGCGCGGCCGAGTTCGGCTCGGGCGGCATCTACGTGGACTACGCCGCCACCAAGGGCGCCGTCGACACGTTGACCAAGGGGCTGGCCCGCGAGCTGATCGGCGAGGGCATCCGCATCAACGGCGTGCGGCCCGGCATCATCGAGACCGACATCCACGCCAGCAGCGGCATGCTGGAGCGCGCCAGGGCGCAGGTGAACGACATCCCCATCCAGCGCATGGGCCGCGCCGAAGAGGTGGCGGAGGCGATTGCCTGGTTGCTGAGCGATGCGGCGAGCTACACGGTGGGTGCGCTGCTGGACGTGGGCGGTGGGCGCTGAGGCTCAGCCCGGCGCCAGCAGCGCACGGGCCCTGGGCAACGCGGGGTCCTGCTCGCTGCCGGCCAACTCCAACCGCTCGAGGTCGGGCAGGGCTTCGTCGGGCTGCAGGCCGCGGTCTTGCAGCAACTGGCCGCCTGGCGTGCGGTAGGCCGCCGTGGTCAGCTTGACGGCATTGCTGGCGCTCAGCCTGCGAACGGTCTGGATGCTGCCCCGGCCGAAGGTCTTGCTGCCCAGCAACCGGGCCCGGCCGTTGTCGCGCAGTGCGGCGGCAATGATCTCGGCCCCCGAGGCCGTGCCGCCGTCGACGAGCACGACCAGCGGCAGCGTCGCCAGCGCCTCGGGCCAGGCGTCCTGCCGGGCGCGAGAGTTCTTGCGGATGTCCGCGCGGTCTGCGGTGTAGGTGTGGTTGGCTTCGGGCAGGCGGCCTTCGGTGCGCGTGACGATGGCCTGGTCGGGCAGGAACATCGCGGCCACTTCGACGCTGGTTTCGAGCAGGCCGCCGGGCGAGTGCCGCAGGTCCAGCACCAGGCCCGTGAGCCGCCCGCCTCGCTGCAGTTCACGGAAGGCGTTGCGCAGCTCGACGGCGGTGTTGTCGCGCAGACCGCGCACGCGCAGGTAGCCGAGGTTGCCCGCCCAGCGCTGGCCGGTAACGGGCTTGAGCTGCACGGCCTCGCGCACCAGCTTCAGCGTGCGCGGGGCGGACTCGCCTGGCCGCCGGATCGTTAGCGTCAGCTCGCTGCCGGGGCTGCCTTTCAACCGTGCGTAAGCCTGGTTGAGGTCGGTTTCTTCCAGCGATTCGCCGTCGATGTCGAGGAGGTAGTCGCGCGGTTTGAGGCCTGCCCGCTCGGCGGGCGAGCCCTCGTGCGTCGAGACAATCGCCGGGAGGCCTGCGCGGTGCGCCAACTCGACGCCGATGCCCACCGCGTCCGTCTGACGTCGACCCACCAAGTCGCTCAGGGCCTCGGCGTCGAGGTAGACCGAGGCGCTGTCCAACTCCTTGAACATGCCTTTCGTGCAGGCGGCGATCAGCCGTTCACTGTCCACGGGGGTGACGTAGTCGGCGCGGATCAGTCCGAAGACCGCCGCCATGGTCTGCATCGCCTCCAGCGGCAGCGGCGAGAGCTTGGTGGACTGCGCCTGGACGGCTGACGTGGCTGCCAGCAGCAGTGCGAGGAGCTGGCGGTGCGTTGCAGGGAACTGGGCCATGTTGGAAGGGGTGGGAAGAAGAGAAGAAAAAAGAAAGAAGAAAGAAGAAAGAAGAAGGAAGGGGGTCAGCGCTTCTCGACCAGCGTCGATTCCACGCCGCTCTCCTCACGCAGCCTGGCCGCCGTCGCCCGCGCTTCCTCCACATTCGGGAAGGGCCCGGCGCGCAGCCGGTGCAGGCCGGCCTCGCGCACGACAGTCAGCAGCGGCAGCAGGCTGAGGTCGGCCTCGGCCACGCGCTGGCGCAGGCTGTCGGCGGCGTCGAGCTTGGCGAAGGCGCCGAACTGCAGCCAGTAGCGGGTGCCTGCGGTCGCGATGACGGTGGTGGTCTCGCGCTGCGGTGCGCCGGGTGGCGTGGCGGGCACGAAGACGGGTGGGGGTTCGTTCGCCGCCACGTTGTCCGGTTTTTGCCAGTTGCCCGCGCGGATCTCGGCATAGGTGATGCGCCTCACCTCCACGGGCGCGACGCCACGCAGCAAGTCGAGCTTGAGCGCTGCCGTGTAGCTGAGGTCGATGATGCGGCCCTTGTGGAACGGGCCGCGGTCGTTCACGCGGACGATGACCTCGCGGCCGTTGGCGGGGTTGCGCACGCGGGCGTAGCTGGGGATGGGCAGCGTGGGGTGGGCGGCCGTCATGGCGTACATGTTGTAGACCTCGCCGCTGGCCGTGGGTCGGCCGTGGAACTTGCGGCCGTACCAGGAGGCCAGGCCGCGGTCGGCGTAGGTGGTGTCGTTGGCGATGGGCTCGTAGCGCTCGCCCAGCACCTCATAGGGCTTGTTCGGGCCGCCGATGCGGATGGCCTCCAGGCGCGGCATGGCGTCGGGCACCTTGAGCAGTTCGGCCGGCGGGTTGGGCAGCGGGCCGTCGCGGTCGGTGCTTGTGGTCAGCACCGTGGGCTTCGATGCGCAGCCGCAGAGAACGGCCAGCGCGGCCAGCAGCAAAGCCAGCCCAGTATGCTTTGCCCCCTGTTCCCATCGTCGATGCCATGCCATGAGCAACTTCGTCTTTCCTCCAGTCGAGACCCCGAGCGCCGCCGTGCGCGGCACGGATGCCCGTTACGCGGTCAGCCGCATCTTCTGCGTCGGCCGCAACTATGCCGATCATGCCCGCGAGATGGGCGCCGACCCGACGCGCGAGCCGCCCTTCTATTTCACCAAACCCGCCACGGCGCTGACCGCGTCGGGCTCGACGGTGCCCTACCCGACCGAGACCAAGAACTATCACTACGAGATGGAGCTGGTCATCGCCATCGGTGCGCCGGTCTTCAAGGTGACGCCCGAGGCCGCCCGCGCCGCCATCTGGGGCTATGCCGCCGGCCTGGACATGACGCGCCGCGACCTGCAGGCCGTGGCCAAGGCGGGCGGTAAGCCCTGGGATACGGCCAAGGGTTTCGACCAGTCCGCCATCCTGACCGACATCGCCCGCGTGTCCGATGTGGGCCTGCTGGAGAAGGGTGCCATCACGCTGAGCGTGAACGGCGTCGAGAAGCAGCGCGGCGACCTGGCCGACATGATCTGGAGCCAGGCGGAGATCGTGTCCAACCTGTCGCACCTGTATCACCTGCATCCGGGCGACCTGATCTACACGGGCACGCCGGCCGGCGTCGGTGCGGTCGTCACGGGCGACGTGCTGGTGGGCCGGATCGAGGGCCTGGGTGAGATCACATTGACGGTGGGGCCGGCCGAGTGATGTTTGACGAAGAGACATTGGAAGGCGCTCGCGCGAGGAATATTCGCGAGGCGCTGGCCGAAGACATCGGCCGCTGCGACTGGACGGCCCAGCTCGTGCCCGCAGGCCGACGCGTGGCGGCACAGGTGCGCGTGCGTGAACAGGCCGTGCTGTGCGGCCGCGACTGGTTCGACGGCGTGTTCGCGGCGCTGGACGAGAGCAGCCGCATCGACTGGCTCTACGACGAAGGCGCGGTCATGACGGCCGACAGCATCGTCTGCCGCATCGAGGCCGATGGCCGCCTGCTGCTGAGCGCCGAGCGCCCGGCGCTGAACTTCCTGCAACTGCTGTCCGGCACGGCGACCATCACGCGCGCCCATGTCGACGCCGTGGCCGGCGCCAGCACCAACCCCAATGGCTGCGCCATCCTGGACACGCGCAAGACTATCCCCGGCCTGCGCCTGGCGCAGAAGTACGCGGTGCGCGTCGGCGGCGGGCAGAACCAGCGGCTGGCGCTGTATGCCGGCATCCTCATCAAGGAAAACCACATCGCCGCCGCCGGTGGCGTGGGTCAGGCCTTGCGCGCGGCACAGGCGCTGGACTCGGGCGTGGACATCCAGATCGAGGTCGAGACGATTGACCAGCTGCACGAGGCTCTGGATGCCGGTGCGGTCAGCGTGCTGCTGGACAACTTCAGCGAGGCGCAGATGCGCGAGGCCGTGGCGGTCAACACGGGCCTTGCGCTGCTGGAGGTCTCGGGCGGCGTCGCCCTCGATCAACTGCGCTGGATCGCCGCGACGGGCGTGGACCGCATCTCTATCGGCCGGCTGACCAAGGACGTGCGCGCGGTGGACTATTCCATGCGCGTGCTGGGTCCGGTTTGAATCGGACTGCTGGCCGAGCGCCGGGCCGCTCCCAAGCCGGCCTGCGAGCGATGTGCTTGGCGGTCAATCCGACAAGCATCGCTGTCCCCTAGGGGGACCGACCAGACTCGCTCGCGTTCAGCGCAGCGAGTTTGGGCGAGGGGCTCCATTCACTCGTCAAACCAGGGCTCGTTCGGCAGGTCGTCAAACACCTTGCGGAGGCCCGCGCTCCAGCCCATGCGCAGCGCCAGGAAATAGGGGTCGTCGCGGCCGATGCGGTGCGGTGGCTTCATGGCCATCTCGAACTGGTTGGCGCGCAGCATCAGCATGTCGATGGGCAGGCCCACCGACAGGTTGGACTGAATGGTCGAGTCGAAGCTGACGAGGGTGCACTTGGCGGCCTCGTCCAGCGGTGTCGTGTCGTAGCGGATGACCCTGTCGATGATGGGCTTGCCGTACTTGCTCTCGCCGATTTGGAAGTAGGGCGTGTCCTCCGTCGCCTCGATGAAGTTGCCCTGCGGGTAGACGTGAAAGAGGCGCGGGCCCTCGCCCAGGATCTGGCCGCCGATCAGCATGTTGGCGCCGAAGTCCACGCCGCCGCCGTAGTCGTGGCTGTCGCGGGCGACGATCTCCTTCAGCGTGCGGCCCAGCAGCGCAGCGGCGTCGTAAAGCGTCGGCACGTTGAGCAGGTGCTCGCCTTCGCCATTGAGGCGGTGGTTGAGCACGGACATGACGGATTGCGTCGTGGCCAGATTGCCCGCCGTCAGCACGACGATCTCGCGCTGGTGAGGGATCTGGAACTGGTACATCTTGCGAAAGCTCGCGATGTGGTCGACGCCCGCATTGGTGCGGGTGTCCGAGGCAAACAGCAGGCCGGCGCGCAGGCGCATGGCGACGCAATAGGTCATGGGGGCAGGTCCTCTACAGGCGACCGGCCGATTATGGCCAGCACCCTGCTCAGTGCGAGTCGCGCTCCACCACCGAGCCCGAGCTGCCGACGAGCAAATCGAGATCGGCGCCGAGGTGGGCCTGCTGCACATGGTCGATGTAGAGCTTCACATAACCCCGCGTTGCGACGGCGGCAGGCGGTGTCCAGGCGGCGCGGCGGCGGGCCAGCTCTTCGTCGCTCACCAGCAGCTGCAGGCGGCGCGCGGGCACGTCCAGCGCGACGAGGTCACCGTCCTGTACCAGCGCCAGCGTGCCGCCGGCCGCCGCCTCGGGCGCGACGTGCAGCACGACGGTGCCGTAGGCCG
This sequence comes from Roseateles sp. P5_E8, assembly GCF_054177665.1. Classification (NCBI taxonomy): domain Bacteria; kingdom Pseudomonadati; phylum Pseudomonadota; class Betaproteobacteria; order Burkholderiales; family Sphaerotilaceae; genus Roseateles; species Roseateles sp. P5_E8. Next base: position 143,264 of record NZ_JBGCUM010000007.1, read on the forward strand.
TGCCGCTCATGCGGCCGTCGGAGATGCGCACCATGTCCTGTACGCCTTGCTCGACGAGCTTGCGCGGCAGGTCCACATTGCCCACCTCGGGCATGCCGGGGTAGCCGCGCGGGCCCACGCCCTGCAGCACGATGACGCTGTCGGCGGTGATGGCCAGGTCGGGTTCGTCAATGCGGGCGTGGTAGTCCTCCATGCTGCTGAAGACGACCGCCGGGCCGGTGTGGCGCAGCAGGGCCGGTGTGGCGGCCGAGGGCTTGATGACGGCGCCCTGCTCGCACAGGTTGCCACGCAGCACGGCAATGCCGGCGGCCGGCTGCAGCGGCTCGGCCAACGGCCGGATGACGGTCGCGTCGTAGCACTGGGCGCTGCGGTAGTTCTCGTCCAGCGTCCGGCCGTTCACCGTCAGCAGGTCGCGGTGCAGCAGATCGCCCAGCTCCTTCATGACGACGGAGAGGCCGCCCGCGTAGAAGAAGTCCTCCATCAGCCGCTCGCCCGAGGGCTTGAGGTTGACGAGCAGCGGCACCTGGCTGCCGTGGCGGTCGAAGTCCTCCAGCGCCAGCGGCACGCCGATGCGGCCGGCGATCGCCAGCAGGTGCAGGATGAGGTTGGTGGAGCCGCCCACGGCGGCGTTGACGACGATGGCGTTCTCAAACGCCTGGCGCGTCAGCACCTTGTCCATCGTCAGGTCCTCGCGAACCATGTCAACGATGCGCCGGCCGCTCAGTTGCGCCATCAGCTTCTTGCGCGAATCGGCGGCCGGGATGGAGGCCATGCCAGGCAGCGTCATGCCCAGGGCCTCGGACATGACGGCCATCGTCGACGCCGTGCCCATGGTGTTGCAGTGGCCGGCGCTGCGCGCGCCGCAGACCTCGGCCTCGGTCAGGTCGGCCTCGTTGAACTCGCCGCTGTCGATCTTGGCCTTGACCTGCCAGTTGAAGGTGCCCGAACCGATCTCGCCGCCACGGAACTTGCCGTTCAGCATCGGCCCGCCGGACACGACCAACGCCGGCAGGCCGACGCTGCAGGCGCCCATCAAGAGCGACGGCGTGGTCTTGTCGCAACCCGTCATCAGCACGACGCCGTCCAGCGGGTTGGCGCGCAGCGACTCCTCCACATCCATGCTCGCCAGGTTGCGGAACAGCATGGTGGTGGGCTTCATGATGGTCTCGCCCAGCGACATGACCGGGAACTCCATCGGCACGCCGCCGGCTTCCAGGATGCCGCGCTTGACGTTCTCGGCCAGCTCGCGCAAGTGGCCGTTGCAGGGCGTCAGCTCGCTCCAGGTGTTGCAGATGCCGATGACTGGCCTGCCGCCGAAATAGTCGTTCGGGTAGCCCTGGTTGCGCAGCCAGGCGCGGTGCACAAAGCCCATCTTGTCGCGCCCGCCGAACCAGCCCTGGCTGCGCAGTTTCTTCTTCCCCGTCACGTCATCCGTCACCGTCGTCTCCTCATCAAGGAGGCAAATGGTAGCGCTATCCAGCCATGGCGGCCAGGCGCGGGGCAGCGGCAGGGGGCAGGCAACCCTGGCCTTGCAGCGAGGCCTCGATAGCGTCATCCAGCGGCGTGTGGGGCTCGTGGCCCAACGTGGCGAGCAGCTTGGCGTTGTCCATGCGCACAGGCTGCTGCCACAGGTAGCGCATCTCCTGCATCTCCTTGAAGGTGGCGACGAAAGGAGAGGCCAGCTTCAGCAGCCACCAGGGGAGGGCAGCGATGCGTGGCGCACGGCCATGGCGGGCGGCCACGCGCTGGATGGCCTCGGCCATCTCGCGGCCGCTGGCGTCCCAGTGGCCGGCCATGTGGAAGCTGGCAAAGGCGGGAAGCGCCTCGCGCTTGGCGAGCAGCTCGACCATGGTGCGCGCCACGTCGGGCAGGTAGGCCCATTGGTGGCCTGCGCCCGGCGCGGCGGGGTTGCTGATGCTCGTGATCGGCTTGCCCGGCTTGATGACGCCCTGCGAGAACCAGTTGTTGCCCGCCTTCGGTCCGAAGAAGTCGCCGGCCCGCACGACGATGACGCGCGCGCCGCGCTCGCTGGCCTTGCGCAGCCGCGCTTCCATCTCGACGCGTATGGCGCCCTTGCGTGTGACGGGGCGCTGAGGCGAGTCCTCGCGCAGCGGCGAAGCCAAGGCGTCGGGCCCGAAGTTGTAGACCGTGCCGGGCAGCACCAGCGTGGCCTGCTGGGCTGTGGCGGCGGCGATGGCGTTGTCCAGCATGGGCAGCACGAGGCGCTCCCAGTCGCGGTAGCCGGGCGGGTTGACGGCATGCACGATGACGCCGCAGCCCTGGGCGGCGCCGGCCACATCGGTTGCGTTCAGCGCGTCGCCGCGCAGCCAGTGGATGCCGTCGCGCGTCTCATGGGCGGCGCCCAGCCCGCGCTGAAGCGCCTTCACCACCCAGCCCGCATCGCGCAACTGGCGCGCCACCTCACCGCCGATGCCGCCACTCGCGCCGAGCACCAGAGCTGTTTTGTCGTTGCTGTTCATCGCTGTGTCCCAAGAGTTGATGAGGCGGATTCTGGGCAGCGGCGGTCTATTTGAGAATTGCCGAAGGTGAGTGTGCGGTTATACATTTATGCATGACGTCAACCTTGCCCTGGGAACTGCTGCACACGCTGCTGGGCGTGCTGCGCGAGGGCTCGCTGTCGGGCGCTGCGCGCGTGCTCGGCCTGACGCAGCCCACCGTTGGCCGCCACATCGCCGCGCTGGAAGAAGCGCTGGGCCAGCTCCTCTTCACGCGCTCGCCCACCGGCCTGCTGCCTACCGACACCGCACTGGCGCTGCGCGCCCATGCCGAGCAGATGGAGACCGCGGCCGCCGCGCTGCAACGGGCGGCCTCAAGCCGAGGCGACGAGTGCGTGGGCACAGTCCGCGTGACAGCCAGCGAGGTCATCGGCGTCGAGGTGCTGCCGCCCATCTTCGCGGCGCTGCGCGAGCGCCACCCCGGGCTGGTGCTGGAGCTGGCACTGGGCAGCCGCGTGCTGGACCTGCTGCGCCGCGAGGCCGACATCGCCGTGCGCATGACACCGCCCGAGCAGGGCCAGCTCATCGCGCGGCGCATCGGCAGCATCGAGCTCGGTCTGCACGCCCACCCGGACTATCTCGAGCGCCGTGGCCGGCCGGCCTCGTTGGCCGACATGCAGGGCCACACGCTGATCGGGTTCGACACCGTCACGCCCTTCATCCGCGCGGGTGCCAAGCGCATGGGCGGCATCAGCCGCGACAGCTTCGCGCTGCGCTGCGACTCCGACCTCGGCCAGCTTGCACTGATGCGCGCGGGTGCGGGCATCGGTGTCTGCCAGCTGGCGCTGGCGCGGCGCGAGCCAGTGCTGGAGCGCCTGCTGCCCGAGCAGTTCGCCTGGCCGCTGGAGACCTGGGTCGCCATGCACGAGGACCTGCGCCAGAGCGCTCCCTGCCGCCTCGTCTTCGACGCGCTGGTGGACGGGCTGACGCGCTACGTGGGCGGCTGAGCCACCGGCCTACTTCTTGGCCACGGTGGCGAGCGCATGGGCCATTTCCAGGTGATGCCGCAGGCCGGGCAGCGTCTTTTCCGCCCAGGCCTTGATCTCGGGGTCCTTGGCCTCGAGTGAGGCCTTCTCGAACAGCTCGATGGTGTCCTGGTGGGCCTTGATGCCGAAGTGCTTGGCGTAGCGCTCGTCGAACTTGTCGTTGTCGCCGGCGTCGATGAGTTTGATCTCGGCCTTCTGCGTGACCGAAGGGCCCTCGGGCAGCTTGACCTTCTTGGTCGCGGCCAGCGCCTTGAGCTCGTCGGCCACCTTGGTGTGGTCGGCAATCATGGCATCGGCAAAGGCCTTCACGTCGGCGTTCCGTGCCTTGGTCTGGGCCAGTTTGCTGGCCTCGATCTCGGCGGCACCGACGTGGGCGGCTGCCTTCAGGAAGGACGAGTCGGACCGCGCATGGGCTTGGGCGCCGAAGGTGGCGGCGGCCACCAACAGCGCGAGGCTGGCGAATCTGTGCAGGGGGTGCATGGCGGCTCCTAGGCTTCTGGGGTTGGCAATGCCAGTCTAGGCAGCGCCTCCCGCCGGGCCCGTCGTTCAGCGCCGAAGCCGCTGTAGGAGGGCAGGCCGGCCCCTTCCGACAGCTGCGCGTCCTGCAGGCCGACACCTGCCGCCGCCCGCGCTGCCTAGGCTTCAGGCTCTCAACGCCAGCAAGGAACAGACATGTCCAACGACGACCTCAGCACCGAACAAGACCTCAGCGGCCCGGCCGCCGCGCAGAAGATTGCCGACATGGTCAAGGCCGGCAACAGCTGCTTCTTCTGCACGCTGGGCATGTCGTTGCAGCTGCATGCGCGCCCCATGACCGTCACCGAGGTGGAGGACGGCGGCGTGCTGTGGTTCTTCACCGAGGTCGACAGCCTGAAGAACGTCGAGCTCGACCGCGACCCGCGCGTGACGCTGTTCTTCAAGGAGGGCGACAACAGCGGCCACCTGAAGCTCGACGGCAGCGCCACCCTGGTCACCGACCCGGCCACCATCCACCGCCTGTGGAGCCCGAAGATGCGCGCCTGGTTCACCGAGGGCGAGAACGACCCGCGCATCGGCCTGCTGCGCGTGGACCCGATCAGCGGCGAATACTGGGACAACCGCCACGGCGCCGCCATTGCCGGCATCAAGATGCTCTTCGGCGCCATCGTCGGCAAGCGCGTGGACGAGGGCGTGCACGGCAGCCTGGCGCTGTGAGGCTGCATCCCGCAGAAGCTGCGGAACTGCCGAACCTGGGCTGATCAACCGGTAAAGCCCAGCGCGGCCATGCCGCGTCGTCCCCGCGGCGCAACCCGACGACGAAGCGCGGGCAGGCGCGGGCCGGTTCAATGGTGACCAGAGGTGCGGGGCCGTCAGCTCAGTGGCACGTTCGCGTGGGCCGCCACGACGCCCCGGAAGACCGGCAGGGCCTGGATCAGCCGGCCGCAGTCGGCCGCGTCGGTGATCTCGTTCGCTCGCGCCAGCACGTCGGCATGCAGTTGCGCCAGCAGCGGCGCTGCGCGTGCATCGCCTGCGGCTTCAAGTGCCTGGTGGCAGAGCCAGCGCAGCAGCAGGGTCTCGAACGCCGGCCGGTCGGCCATGTCGCCGTTCAGTCGCGCCAGCAGCAGGCCCACGCTGCCCATCGCCGCCTCGGCACGGCCCAGGCGCATCTCGCAGAGCGCGGCGTAGGCCGACGCCACACAGGCTTCGAGCGATTCATCCAGGGTCTGGTGCACGGCCTGGGCCTGAGCGCACCACTGCAACGCAGCATGGGCGTCGCCTTGTTGCAGATGCCATGCACACAGGTACCGCAGCGTGGTCGCCTCGTAGAGTCGGTTGCCAATGGCGCGATAGAGCGTCAGGCCCTGCTCGAGCCAGTGCATCGCCGTAGCAAAGTCGCCCAGCGAGTTGGCGGCCACAGCCAGATAGGTTTGGGCCGTGGCGACACTGTTCGTGGCGCCCACAGATTCAGCCAGCATGCGCATGCGCTCGGCCAAGGTGATCGACTCGTCCCATCGCCCCAGGTCACCGGCGGCGATCGCAAGGCCGGAGAGCGCGCCGAGCTGCAGGCGCGGATGGCTCAGCGCCTCGCCGCGCGAAAGCACCGCCGTCAGCGCCAGCCGCGCGTTGTCGACGTGGCCCAGCGCGGTCGACACCATCGCCGAGACCGTCAGCAGCTGGCCCTCGGTCTCAGCCCGCAAATGCTCTGCCTCGATCCTGCCGGCCCACGGCAAGCCGATATCCAGGTGCCTCATGGCGCCCGGGTGATCCTGCCGCGCATGGTGCAACCAGGCGAGCAGGCCCTGTGCCATGGCAGCCCACTGAGCCGCGCCGCTGCGCTCTGCCAATTCAAAGGCCTGCCGGGACAGCCGCTCCGATGCGGCGGTGTCGCTGCGGCGGTCGGCCAGCAGGGCCATGCTGAAACACAGCCTGGCGTGGCGCGCGTCGTCGGGGTGGCGCTCGAGAATCGCAGCCATTTCCTCCAGGGCCGCGTCCTGGGCGGCGCGGTCGCCCAAGATGTCGGCGGTGTCATTCAGCCGACTTAGCAGTTCAATGCGGCGTGCGTGGTCAGCCTCGCCGAGCAAGGCCACGGCGCGGCGCAGATAGGACATCGCGGCCCGGTTCGCAAAGCGCTTGAGGGCCTCGATGGCCGCTTGGCCGAAGCAGTCCACCGCCAGCGCTGCGTCGCCGGCTCGCTCCGCGTGGTCGCCAGTCATGGCCAGGAACTCCGCACCGCGTCCCTGCGTGCGCTCGGTCAGCCAGCGCGCCACGGCGCCATGGCCCAGGCGGCGCTCGGCCTTGAGCAGCGTGTCGTAGGTCACCTGGTGCAGCAGGTGGTGGTCGAACTGGCGCTCGACCGTGTCGGTGAAGTCGCTCGTCTCGTGGGTCTTCACGAAGGCCGCGCGTTGCAGCGCGGGCAAGGCCTGTGCCGCCTTGCCATCAACGGCCGTCAGCGCGTCGTCCCAGAAGATGTGGCCGATGACGCTGGCCTGGCGGGCGGCCTGGCGCTCGCCGGTGGGCAGGGCGTCCAGACGCGCCTGCAGCAGCCCGACCAGCGTGCCGGGCAGGCGCACGTTCTGCAGCCGCTCGGTCTGCACCGTCCAATTCAACTCAACGGTGACGATCACTTCGTCGTCGATGAGCCGACGCACCAGCTCTTCCATGTAGTACGGGTTGCCCTCGGCCCGGCCGACGATGAGTTCGGTGAGCTTCGCAGGCACCTTGTCCACGCGCTGCAGAAGCGCCTGCGCCAGCTCGTCGCTCTGCGCAGCCGCCAGCGGTGTCAGCTGCACGATCGTGTCAGGCGTGCCCCAGTCGGGCCGGCGCGTCAGCAGCCCGGGCCGGCCGGTCATGATCAGCACCAGCGGCAGCTCGGCCGCATGGGCCAGCAGGTCCTGCAGCAGATCGAGCGAGCCGTCGTCGGCCCAGTGCAGGTCTTCGACGATCAGCACGGGGAAGGCTTGGCCCTTGGCCAGCCCCTGGAGGTAGCCGCGCAACGCCGCGAGTGCCTGGTCGCGCAGCGAGCGCGGGTCCAGGCCGCGCACATGCGGGCTGTCGCCGAAGTCCAGGCCCGAGAGTTGGCCGATGAGCTGGGCCTGCCGCTGGCCGCGTTCGTCGAACCAGGGGCTCAGGCCGTCCTCGACCTTGCCGCGCGCGACCTCGGCGCTGTCGGTATCGGCCACGCCGAACTGCACGGCCAGCAGGCTGCGCAGCAGCCCCCAGGGCCGCAGCATGCTGTCGGGCTGCGAGCGCACGGTGATCACACGGCAGTCTTCCAGCGCGGCCAGCCACTCGCGCAGCAGCCGGCTCTTGCCCAGGCCGGCGTCACCCAGGAGCGTCAGGGCCTGCAGCTGGCGCGTCTCGCGGGCCCACGCGAGGTCCTGCTGCAGGCGCAGCAATTCGGGCCCGCGCCCCACCATCGGCGTGCTCAGGCCCTGGAGTCCGCGCTCGACGCTGGCGCGGCTGCGGTCGAAGGCCGCATGCACCAGATAAGTCTTCATCAAATCTTCAACGCCCTTGACCTGCAGCGGCGGCTGCGGCTGGACGTCGAACAGCCCGCGGACCTGGTTGAAGGTGTCGTTGCTGATGCGCAGCCCGCCCGGCGGCGCGCTTTGCTCCATGCGTGCCGCGATGTTCACGGCCGCGCCCATCGCGGTGTTGTCGGCCTCGACCCCGCCACCGTGCGCCACGTCGCCCGTGTGGACGCCGACGCGCACCGCGAAGTCGGCGATGCCGTGAAGGCGCCGCGCGGCATCCGCCTGGTCACGTCCGGCGGCCAGGATGGCCAGGCCGGCGCGAACGGCGCGCTCGGCATCGTCCTCGCGCGCCTCGTCCATGCCGAACGCCGCCTTCAGGCCGTCGCCGGTGAAGCGCAACACCCGGCCCTGGTGGGCAGCGACGAGTTCGGCCATGCGGCGCAGGGCACCGCTCAGCACGGCCAGCGTGTCCTCGGCGTCCAGGCCCTGGGCCATGGCGGTGGAGCCGACGACGTCGGCAAAGAGCACCGTCAGTTGGCGCCGCTGCAGGCCGGTGGGCCGCTGCAGAGCGGCCAGGCGCTGGCGCAGCGGCGCCGTGGCCATCTCGACGACGCTGTCGCCCAGCGTGCCGCGCTGGCCCTCAAGTGCCGCAATGGCGGCGCGGCAGGCTTCGATGTCCTTGTCGCTCATGTTTTGCGCTGCGCGCAGCCTCCGCTAACCGCCCAACAGTGGAACGATGAATCAATTGTGCTTTGGCCGTTCACCAGTGAACCGAAACGTGCTTGCCGTCTCCTGTCTCACGAACATGCGCCCTCGCCGCTACCGCCAAGCCGTGGATTTACGCCTCGGTGTAGAGCGCCTCGTGCCGGCCGGGCTCACCAGCGCGGCGGCAACTTCTTGAGCAGCACGATGTGCTCGCGTGACACTTCGATGTAGCCGCCGCGCGCCAGGTCCTGCAGCAGTCGGTTGACCATCCCCTTGGACGCCCCCAGCCGTTCGGCAATGCGCGCCTGGCTCAACGGCCCCGGCACCACGCGCTGGCCGGCGTGGTCGACCGCCAGCGCGTCGAACAGGCCGACGAGCCGCCCGTAGACATCGACCGAGGCCAACCGGCCCACCGTGTGGGTCAGGGTGCGCACCCGCTGCACCAGGCGCTGGATCAGGTGCAAGGCGAGGTCGGGCCGCGAAGCCAGCACGCGTTCAACGTCGGCACGCGCCACGCGCGTGAGCTGCGCCCTGGTGATCACCTCCACCGTCGCGGCGCGCCGTTCACCACTGAGCATCAGCTCGCCGAAGAACTCTCCCGCCACCAGCGTGTTCAGCTCCATCGTGCGCCCGCCGTCGCCCGCCATCACGGCGCGCAACTCGCCCGAATGGATGATGTACATGCAGTCGGCCACCTCGCCTTCCTTGACCACGGAAGTGCCAGGCTCCCACGTGCGCGTCTCGCCCAGCTTGGCCAGTTCGCCCAGGATTTCGTCCGCTTGCTGCACCGTCGTCCCCCTTGTTCATCACCGCGCCAGATGCACGGTTGCGCGCTTCACTGTAGCGATGGCCAGCAATGCTGGCGTTAGCCCGAGCGCCGCCTGCGCCAGGTGAGCGTGCTGTTCTCGACCTCGTCGGCTCGGCGCAGCTCATCCAGCACCTGGAACCCGAAGACGTGCGCGCGCTGGCGCCGCTGGGCGACCCTCGCGCCGATGGCCTGCTGGCGTGCTCGTACAGCGCTTTGACTGCCCGGGCCCGACCTTTTCGCCGAGTACGTGCCACGCGACAGCCTCATGCAGAGCACCATGGTCGCCCGAGGCATCTGCGAGCACTGGGCTGCGGCCCGTGCTGCGTTGCCGGCATAAAAAAAGCACTGAGTGTGACTCGCTTCCATGATTGGCCGGGAGTTCGCCACAGCTCTGACAAATTCTTGGCCTATCTTTGCCTAGATACCCAATGGAAGGCTTGAATCCAGCCGCCGAATTGGGCTTTCAGGCCTCTTTTTCGCAAATGTCTGGCCATAAATAAAAGCGATCTTTCGATTTGGCCAGGAGTTAAATCCAGCTGGGACAAGAGGATATCTTCCCGGCGGGCGGATAGCGGGCAAAGATTGGCCCGGAGTTGGGCCGCCGGGCTGCGCCAATCAGGTTAGCTACTTCGTAGTTGCCCGGCGCTATGCCGGCGCAGGCGCAGGTATCCTGATTTGCGCCGTGTTCCGACTCAATCCGATCCTCCTCCCCTTCGGGCTCAACGCTGACGACCGGTTGGTGCACGCATCCGTTGCCGTGCGCGGCGAAGAGCATCGTTGCCCAGGCTGCGACGACCAACTCGACCTACACCGCGGCGCCAAGCTGCGGCCTCACTTTTCCCACCGAGGCGGCAAGGCCTGCTCGCCGGAGTCAACGGAGCATCAGGCCGCAAAGCGCCTGGCCCAGCAGATCCTGAACGACAACGCCAAGGCGGCTAGTTCTTTGGTGTCGATCAAGCTGAGCTGCGATTGGTGCAGCGCTGACTTTCCCTATGCCGTGCCGCCATCAGCGATTGATCGGGCGCGGGTCGAAGTGCCCGTAGGCACATACGTCTGCGACGTTGCAGGCGTGCGTGGCCCGGAGGGCGACGATGCCATCGCGCTGGTAGTTGAAATCTTCCATACCCACCTGGTGGGACAGAAGAAGGGGCTCGACCTCCAGCACCCATGGATAGAGCTGCGAGCCGCCGATGTTCTTGGTGACTTCGATCGCAACCCAGAAGGACCCTTCGCCTGGTGGCGAACAACCGGAGGCGCCTGAAGCCGGTGCGGTGCCCTGATTGCCGCGACTGGGGCAAGAAGGTGCACTCGGTGGCGGCCGCGCTCGGCATGCCCTGCGACGGGCTCGCCCGGCCTAGCGAGCTTGGCAAGGCGACCTACCTGTGCGCGCTGGACAACTGCTGGAACTGCAAGCAAGACACGCTGGTGTACTGGTGGGAAGGCGCGCCGTTCGCAGAGGAGACACCGCCCGCGCCGAGACCACCGTCGGTGCGCTTCAGGAACAGCAAGGCCTACGGCGGCAAGTATTGGATGAACAACTGCGCCCACTGTGGCGCTCCGCTTGGCGACAACTTCCTGTATCTGATGGGCCCCGCGCCGCTCGGGCAGATGCCGCAGCGGGACATCGAAGGCGCGCGAGGGCCGTCCCCGGTCGACCGTTTTATCGCCAAGATTCGCTAATCAGTCCGCCAAGCTATTCAAAGCGGGAATACTATTTCCCGGGGTGTTGATATACAAGCGAGCGACTTGTATAGTAACTCGCGCCTCTCGCGAATCCGGTGCCAAAAGAATACTGGCCACGTATGCGGTCATGAGATTTGAGCCGTCGATTTATATGTGTAATATGCGAGTGCAGCTTTGGTGCGCAGTCGATCGGTGCCTTCTAGGATCGCGCGGCCGCGTCGCCTCGGACGCCGTCGTCTTGCCACGAGCGGCTGCACACATGCAGATCTGGGACGCTCATCTTGAAGGTATCCGCACGAGCCAAGGCCACGCTTCTGAGCAAGCTGGGACAGATGATCGAAGACAGTGGCGGCGCCCGCGACGACGTCGCGCTGTCTGATTGGCTGGATACCTGGTTTGCTGAGCCGTTGCCTGAGTTCAATGGCGCGACACCGGCGCAGTTGATGGTCACCGAGGACGGACAGCAACGGGTAGAAGTCCTTCTTGAGCAGATGCGCGGCGGTCTTCCTGCCTAACCAGCTACCAGTGGGGTGACTTCCAGTGAAACGAGTGCGCATTGCCACAGGTAAGCACGTCGTCATCTCTCCTGAGTTGGCGGCGAAGGCGGTACGCGTGTTCGCTACAAGCCTCACGCGCGAGCAGGTTCTCGATCTCATGGCGACTGAGCCGCGCCACGCAGCCGGCCTGATGGCCGGTTCGAAAAAGCCGTTGGCTCTTTCGAAGCCGAGGGGCGGAAGCCTGACGGCCGACGCTCAAAGCCGGCAATCGGGGACAGAGAAGCGCGGCGGCCGCAGGTAGTGGGCATCACTCCGCAACGCAGAGCCCAGCTGCGACGCCTGCGTTGAAGTCGCAACTTGATATGAAGTCGCAACTTGACGGAGATGCATCCATGAATCTGTTGGCACCCATCGGATTCCCCGAGTCGCCATCAGAAGAAGAGAGAAGACAGGAGAGAGAAGAAAGAGACGAAGAAGACTGCCACGCTGCGCAGCTGGTCGATGCTGGAGGCGGTGGATGGGGAGATGCTGGCCGCCTCAGGCTGGTTGCTGCCGCTCGGCTTCATCAGTCGTGGGGCAGCAATGTGCCCGAAGCGGACGCCGGCACAGGCCTACCAAAGTTCCAGAAAGCTGCCGCTCAACGTTCGCGCTGCAGCGGGCGGCGTAGCCGTCCGCTGCAGCAAAAGGTTAGAGCTCATCACGGTCCGACGAGCCCGGCAGTCGGGCGTACCTCTGCAAGCTTGCCGCCCAGAGGAAGCACCGCCACTCGCCAGCGTCTCTGCACAACCGCGCCGGACTGGTGAGAACAAATTAGAAATTCAGTTTTGTCGCGGACGTTGTTCGTCCCCCGTGACCGATTTGCATTGAAGTCCGAGGGCAATCAGGCGATTCTCTGCGTCCTTCATACTCATCCCGATTGCGACCTCACGCCCAACCAGCACACAGAATGCCTCTTGGTCGACTGGCAAATCGGAGGCAGAGGAAACGAAGGCCAGAAACGCCACGGACAAGGCCGTGGTGCGATGGAATGCCTTCATGAGCTCTACGGTTGAGCTGAGCGGCGCGCGCGCCGACAACTGGGTTTGGCACTTTATGTTCCACGCGTCCGCTCCAGCGATTTGTTAGACCTCAACAAGCTGCACCTCGCCTTCAAACTCACCGGTCAAGCTTCGCGCGAACTGCAACGCGTACTCAACCGATTCGACTTTGTGGCTTGCCGTGAGGATATATCTTGTGTCGTCGCTACCGTCACCAACTACGCATTCGTCGATGATGTCTTCGGTTAGCTCAGCTTCGTGGCCCACAACCCCCACGTATTTCACCCCATCGCCAATGAAGGCCTCCACCAGCGCGTCTATACCTTTCGGAACGCCAGTCGTACAGTGAAGGACGATCTTGGGCAGATATGGCACGCCAGTCCCAGTTGAGGTCTACGTTTGAGCTCAGCCACGGCCGGAGGCCGTCGGCTGGAGCGAGTGGTTAGATTTCGGGCCGAAGACGCGTTTATGCCAATACATCTTTGGCGAGGTGAACCATTCCTCGTTCTGCGCGTTCTTGAACTGCGCAAGCTGTGCCAAGGGTATGTTGTAGCGCCAAAAGAGCGCCAAGAGGTCACGTAGTGACTCTTCCGAGATTCGCTTGGATCGAATGAGCAACGTGTCCTGCTCCCAATTGATCACAGATCGAATCTCTCGGGCCCAATGGAATAGATGCTTTTCGTCGAGCTGAGAGCCGAAGCGCACACCAGAGCAGTCGAGGTAGACCATCGAGAAATCTAACGTTTGAATTAAGCGGACCGCCGAAGGCGGGTCCGCTTGAAGGAAGGGTTAGGCATCACTTGAGCGCAGCCGAGATGCGCGCCTCTAGGGCACCTAGGTCGCCCGAGTCGGCCGCGCGAAGGGCGGCATAGTAGATCGAGGGATCATCGGTGAACTCAGCGGTAACGCTTTGATTGAGCAGCTCTCGTGAAGCTTGATCAAGGAGGAGCCTAGCCAATCTGCCGTTGGCGTCCAAGAAGGGGTGAATCTTGAGGAAGCCGTGATGAAACTTCGCCAGAGCCGCGACTACCTCTTGTCTGGAGGCGGCAGTCAAATGCGCATGCTGTTCACGCCACCAGGCAAAGAGCGACTGAGCACGCCCAACGACTTCCTCCGGTGGGACGGGTACAAACGTGGCTGTTCCTGGGTTCGAGCCTGCCGGGCCAACCCATACGTTCACGCCGCGAAGGCGACCGCGAGTTGCCTCGGGCAGCCCGTCTCCTTCAGTGACCACGTGGTGCAGCCAACATACAGTGCTAAGCGAAAGCACAGAGGTTGGAAGTTCGATGCTTTCGGTTGGAGCTTGCTGGAGGTGGGAGCGCTGTTCAACTAGCGCGAAGCCGATCGCATTTGTTCTCGCAAGCACAAGGTCAAGCTTCTCTTCGAGCGTACGGTACTGAGCTTCGCGGCGAGCCTCGTGATCGACCAGTCGTCGGACGACATCCTGGTTCATTGAACTCCAGAACGCCCACTGCTCTTCCTCTGTCATTGGGATTCTGAGGTATTCCAGTCGGATTCCACACCCCTTGGGGGCATCCAAAAGCCCGCGAATTCGCTCCAGGTGATAGATCTCGGTCGGGGCTTGTCCCACCTGTTCTAGTAAGGCTTGGCGCTGGCCTAGCGTGAGTCGTTGGTTGACGAAGAATGCGAACCCAGTTGCGCCATTCTTTGCGACTCCCTTGAAGTCATCCTCAAACTTCGACTCTACGGCGCGAAACGAAGGCTCCGTTGTCGGAAAGTAAGCTGCCGCAACCCAGAGCTCACTACTCCTTCGACAGAGTAGATCCTTTGTGCCGTCCGGGCCGCCTAGCGGGTGCTGAGGATCTACAGATTGAAACCCTTCGAGATGGAGTAGCGCACAGACCAGCCGTTCAGCCTGTGTTTGGCCGAAGCGCCAGTCCTTTAGAGTAGCTTCCGTAGTCATATGTCACCGATAGTACTTGTGATGCCTAACGTTTTCGCTTAGCGGGCGGCGTAGCCGTCCGCTGCAGCAAAAGGTTAGGTCTCATCGCACTCACTTACGTGGACTCGATTCTTCTTCGTCCATGCTCATCAAGGCCTGTTGAGCTCGCAAATTGCCTTCTATCGCTAGCGCGAAGTAGCATTTCCTTGCCTCCGCCCGGTCCTGCTTAACGCCAATGCCAGTGCGGTAGAAGTGGCCCAGTGTGAGTCGCCCTTGAAAATGACCTTGCGCGGTTGCCTTTTCTGCCCAATAGAAGGCCAGACTGTCATTCTTGGGAACGCCTTCTCCTTTGAAATACATGAAGGCCAAATTCGCCTGTGACACGGCCAGCCCGGCGTTTGCCGCCTGTGAGTACCAATGCGCGGATTTCTCTGAGTCCTGCGGGACGCCTTGGCCCATGCCGTAGATGACTCCTAGCATGTTCTGAGCGCTCGCGTTCCCAGCTACTGCAAGCGAGAGAAGCTCATTGAAGGGTTTCCTTTCCACCAGTTCGATAGCTGAGCGAGCTTCACCGTTTCGCTCGACTAAAGGCGCATCACACGCGCCCGCTGCTGCCATCGACGGACTTAGGAGCATCACGCCGTATAGAAATCCAGCAAAGAAACGATGCATGAGCTGGGACCTAACGTGCGCGCTCAGCGGGTGGCGAAGCCGTCCGCTGGAGAAAAAGGTTAGAAATCGGCATTCGCTACTCCGCCTCCGCTCTGACGATATTGGCGAAGACTATCGGCTCTACGGTGCCGTCCTTGAAGGTCCACACGGCGCGAGCAACCCCATTTAAGGCGGTACCGATGACTGGCTTCAGTTCGCAGCGATCTGAACTACCGGCGCCCTGCTTGACTTGGAGCGACTGGCCTTGGCCCAGCGTGTAAGTTGCCTTAAATGGAGGCCCGCCCGATACACCGACTGAAACGGCCGTTCCCGAGAATTCCAATGGTGCAAGCGACTCGAAACTGACCTGAATGCCCGCGCTCACAACAGTGACCTTTTTGATCCAACAAGGGAAGACGTCAGCGACGGCCATCGACGGGGCAACAGATGCCAGGACAGCAACTGCCATACCGCGAAGAGAAAGCATGATCATGCGATTACTAACGTTAGCGGTAAGCGGACCAGCCAGCGTAGCTGGCGCAGGTCCGCTTGACCAAAAGGTTAGAGCGCTTACCGAGGAATTGCATTGAGACATTCAACGAAGGATGGAATGGCTGAATACGCCTCACGGGCGACGTGAAGCTCATCATCGGTGTACCCGGAGACGGCAGGCGGCTGACGGACGCGCTGCACGAGATCCTCGGGACAGAAAAGGAATCTGCCGGCTTGCCCATGGACGAGCGTCCACCTGATGAGACCCGCGTTCTGCGCGATGGCACCACGAATCAGGTCTTCGGTCTCACTTGCGCTCTCCGGGTGAACGTGGAAGGAAAGAAAGAAAAAGACATGCCGGTCGCCGGATGCTGTTTCTCTGCTGGCCATCCACCAGCCGCGGCGTGCGGGCGGGCAGATTGCGTCCAGTAGTTCCGCGATGTGGTTGTCCGTCGCCATGCCTGTAGCGCTCTAACGTCGGAGTTGACCAGCACGCACCGGCATTGCGCCGCGCGACACAGGCTTGTCCACCCGCGTTGCGGCGCAATGCCGGTGCGTGTCCGCGTCGAACGACCTGTTAGCTCTCACCTTGCCACCCACTTGATGCGCTCACGGGTTCGAGCCACCTTGCATGCCTCCGCCACGGGGCTTGCGTAGTCTGGCGAAGTGCTCATGCCGTCCCTTAGCGCTTCGTACCAACACTCCCGGTCGCGAAGCTGGCGCCACACACGGTTGCTTGCCCGAAATGCCGTTACCGCATCGGTGGCGTACTCTGGGCCGTTTCCTTTCTCCAGCCGCTCGCGCAGCCTGGTCTCAACAGCGCTTTCTGTCGACGCGAGCAACCGCTCCAGCGGCACCAGCAACTTGCGACAGCCTTCCGTGGAAGTGCCACCGCCGGGACATTCGTCAGCGAGCGCATTCATCGTGAGAAGCGCGGCAGTGAGGACAACGGTGTGGCGCATCGTGAGAGCTAACTATTAGTTTATCCAGCACGCCGTGCTGGTTAACTCCGAGAACTGATGCTTAACCAAGTCGGTCACGGTCACGGTAAGTCCTTGTTCGGTATAGAGAAATTCTTTGACGCGCCGGATATCACCCCATTAAATTCATGTGAAAAGCGGCAGCGATGGGCGCGACTGTGCCAGCGGCTCGAACCGGCCGCAACGGTGGAAATTGCCGCTGGTGACTTTGCAAGAGATGCAGCCCCGCGGCCGTGTCGGTTTCCGCCTACCAGCGCCCGCGAGAGCCGGCTTCTTGGCTAAAACCAGGCCTCCGAGTCGGCCGCGCCGACCGGCAGCAACCTCTGCCGTGCTGTCCTCCGCGTCGGTCGCGAGCTTTGGCTTTGGGCACACAGCTGTCGCCAGCCGCATCAGTGGCTACGACCGAACTCCGTTGGCTTTGTCAGTTCCTAAACCGTGCTAACAGTCGTTATCCGACTGGCAACACGCACTGACGGAATTAATATCCTCGCATTTACTATCGTCCTTTAATCGATACGATTTCGTAAAACGCCGGTCCCTCGAAATTAAGCTTTTTCGTTTGCACAGCGAAGACTCGGCCTTGATAAACGACCTCAAAATGTTCGTCTGGGAAGTGGCGAGCATTTGGACAGTTTGTATCGGTAAGCTTAACCAGATCGTTGCTTTCCAGCTTTTCACTGACCGGGAAAATTTCAACCGGATGTTTTTTGCATTCCCCCATTACGCGGGTTTGGGCTGCGTTTGCAATAGCCGGGTTTTGGGTGGTTTTATTTTCGCCATTCCGTGCAATAAGGAGCAGCGCAAACAAGACGGCAACGATTATCAATGCATACTTCTTCTTTGAAATTACCACGTATCCTCCTGATTTGTGTTCTTCATCCAAGGCGGAGAGAGAGGCTGATTAGTTTGATGCTAGCTTGGCCTCATGATGGAAAACCGCTGTCTCCCGTCGCTCGAGTCCGGCACGAGTCCGGCACGAGTCTGGCGGCAGGCATGCCGAGCCGCCATCGGAGTAGCACCAACAAGCTTGGAACAAAAGACAGCTCACAGCTTTAGCCGTGGTTCGGCGAGCTTCCGCTATGGGCACGAAGCTGCCATGATGACGATCAGGGATGTGCCCTAAGCCGTAATTGTTTGGGTGGCAGGAGAGGCGGGCTGCCGAGACCCAGCTGCCGCCGCGCCGGCCCGCTTTTCGGTGAACGTGCGCGTTACCACTCCCAGCACGTCACGTTGCGAGGGTAGGTCTTGCACTACGCTAGTTCCGGCGCCCCTCGCAAGGCGGATGACCTTGGGCCCAAGTCCGTCCACTGACGCGCCGGTCGCGCTACCGTGCCAATGTGCTGTTTGGCTTCGTCCGTGAGGCCGCCGCCACGAGTCAATCAGCTCGTAGGTAAGGTCTTTCGTTCGATGCGGGTTTTCGCCATGGGTGCCGCGTTTCCCCGTGTCAAGATACACCTCGAAACAAGCGGAAGGTTAGGTTTTCCGGCTTGAGGGGGGGCTCGCAAGCCCTGAGTCGAAAAAACGACCTGAGGGGCAGCAATGTCCGAAGACATCGAGACCACCCGGGCCTTCCTGGTCCCGGAAGCCGTCAATGCCATTGAAGGCGAGCATGCATCGGAAGCTTCACAGCCTGCCGAGCCGCCGCCGGAGTTGGCGATAGAGGTCACCGTCGCCTCTAAGCTCAGCCTGGCGGATTTCCAGAACGCCGTGCCGCTTCTGCGCGAGCTGGTGCTGGCCAGCACCCTGCCAACCGACACCTCTCAGTTGGAGCTGTCGCTGACCTCAACGCCGGCCTTCGTGAGGCCGAAGACATGGAGGCTCGACGCAATCCGCGCCGGTGAACGCTACCGGATCAAGGATCTAGACGTCCAGCTCGATGGGCCTTTGCTTACGCGTCTGACGGAGGCAGAAACTGCAACTGTGACGCTTACGGTCCGCGCCGCGGGAGCCGCCGGCGAGGCCATCTCCGAATCTTATAAGCCGGTCGAGCTGCTCCCACGAAACCAGTGGGGTGGCCTGTCGCACGTCCCAGACATGGTGGCAGCCTTCGTCCAGCCCAACGACCCTGCCGTCGACCGCGTGCTCAAGAGGACCGCCGAGTTGCTTCGCGAGCATGGCAAGGACCCGGCGCTAGATGGCTATGCGAAGGGAGGCGCCAAGCGAGCTTGGGAGCTCGCCGGCGCAGTCTGGAGCGCTGTCGTGGCCATGAAGCTCGACTACGCACTCCCGCCCGCCAGCTTCGAGCACAAGGGCCAGAAGATTCGAGGTGCAACCCAGATCGCCGACTCTGGCCTAGGTACGTGCATGGACCTCGCTCTACTGTTCTGCTCGGCRCTGGAGCAGATAGGCCTGAACCCGCTGGTTGTTTTCACGCGAGGACATGCCTTTGCGGCAGTGTGGCTAAAGCCTGAAGAGTTTTCGACAACGGTCGTGGATGATGTGACGGCGCTTCGCAAGCGCCTGAAGCTCAAAGAGCTGGTTCTTTTCGAGACCACACTGGTCACCCACCGTCCAGCCGTGGCCTTCAGTCGTGCTGCGGATGTTGGCGCGGACCTGATTGCCGAGGGTAAGGACGACACCTTCGAACTCGCGGTCGACATCCGACGAGCTCGCCTTCAGCGCATCAAGCCGCTGTCCAACCCTGAACTCGTCCAAGCACCGACTCCGACAGACATCGTGGCAGACGACACGGTGACCCTTGAGGACGCGCCTGACCTGCCTGAGGACGATGCCCGCAACGTCGACGAGGCGACGCTTGACCCAAAGGATCGGCTGGCCAGATGGCAGCGAAAGCTGCTCGACCTGTCTCTGAGAAACAACCTCCTCAACTTCAAGGCAAACAAGAAGGCGCTGAAGCTGGACGCGCCGGACCCGGGTCTGCTGGAGGACCTGATGTCCGACGGAAAGGAGGTGAAGCTTCTGCCGCGTCCTGACCTGATGGATGGTGGCGACCCCCGAAGTCAGGCGATTCACGAGAGCCGCGACAGGGAGAACGTACGTCGCCAGTTCGCTCTCGACGCATTGAACCGGCGCGAGRTGTACATCGAGCTCGCCAAGGATGAGCTCGAGGCGCGGATGGTCGAGCTATACCGCACGGCCAGGACAACGCTGCAGGAGGGCGGTGCGAATACGCTGTACCTCGCACTTGGCTTCTTGACTTGGAACCGCGCGGATAAGGAGGACGTGAAATACCGTGCGCCCCTAATCCTGATACCAGTAGCGCTCAACCGGCGGAGCGTCCGGTCAGGCTTCACGATGACGCTGCATGACGATGAGCCGCGCTTCAACCCCACGCTCATTGAGATGCTCCGCCAGGACTTCCAGCTGAACCTGGGCATCGCCGACGGTGAGCTGCCGCGCGATGAGGCCGGCCTGGACATCCAAAAAATCTGGAAGTCTGTTTCCGCTGCGGTGAAGGACATCAGGGGCTGGGAGGTATCCGAAGAGGTGGTCCTGTCCACTTTCTCGTTTGCGAAATACCTGATGTGGGTTGACCTCGTGCAGCGCACAGACCAGCTTCGCCAGAACCCGGTGGTGAAGCACCTTATCGACACGCCTCGAGACCCTTACCCGAGTTCAACAACGTTCCCCAGTCCCAAGTCACTCGATAGGGACTACGGCCCCGAGAAGACCTTCTGCCCGCTACCTTCCGACTCGTCGCAGCTCTCGGCCGTGATGGCCGCAGCCCGAGGCAAGGATTTCGTTCTAATCGGCCCGCCTGGCACAGGCAAGAGCCAGACCATTTCGAACCTCATCGCTCAATGTTTGGCTGAGGGCAAGCGAGTTCTGTTCGTCTCCGAAAAGATCGCGGCGCTAGACGTCGTCTACCGCCGCCTCCGCGAGGTCGGACTTGGTGAGTTCTGCCTTGAGCTCCACTCAAGCAAGGCCCGCAAGGCTGACGTCCTCGCTCAGCTCAAGAGCTCATGGGAGGCGCGCGGCGAAGTGGATTCGGCTGCTTGGCAACAAGAGGCAGACCGCCTGAAGCGTATCCGGGATGAGCTGAACGTCTACGTCGAGCGCCTCCATCACAAGCATCCAAACGGAAGGTCCATCTACGACGCTATCGGTGCTGTGGTCGATGGCGCCGATGTGCCGACCTTGCCGCTGTCATGGGCGTCCCACGCTGCCCACTCGAAGGGCGACACCGAGCTTCTGCGAGAAGTGGTGGACCGCCTGGAGGTGAACGCCGCTGCGGTGGGTGCGGATGCGCTCACAAAAGGCCCGCTGTTGGACATCGGTTATGCGGACTGGTCACCAAGCTGGCAGCAGGGGCTCATCGAAGCGGCTAGGCAGGTCTTGCCTGTGTGCGATGAGGTTTTGGTCGCCTCCGAGCGCTTCAGGGCCGCTACTCGGCTGCCTCAGGGCCCGCTGACGCGTCGGGCGCGAGTCGCCACAGCGTCGCTTGCGCGATGCCTGCCGCATGCGGCGGGACGTGAATGGAGATTTGCGTTTGCACCCGACGCAAGGCTGACCGTTGCGCGTCTCATTGAGGGCAACGGCTTGCTTCAAAAGCATGCAGAGCTGTCAGGGCAGCTGTCGAGCGGCTGGGACCCTGCTGTTCGAGGAAGCGCGATCAAGGCCGCTGGGCTGTTGAAGCAGCGCCGTGAAATACATGGCAGCTTGCCTGCGCCGTGGTCTCCATTTGCGCGCGAAACCCTGCGCAAGGGCACGAACCTGCTCCAAGAGCTACATGGGCTTGAGCAGGGGCTCTCCGTGCGCTATTCAGATGCGGTTGAGCAGCTGAACGTGTACCAACTGAGCCGCGACTACGCGAAGGCTGCGAAATCGTTCTGGCCGGTCTCTTGGTTGGGCATGCGCAAGGTGAATCAGCAGGTCGAAGCGGTCGTCGCCGGCGATGGCGAGCCAAAAGTGTCGGACGACCTTGCGAAGCTCATCGCCATTCGCGAGAAGCGCACGGAGATTGAGAAGCTCGACGCGGCCGAGGAGCTCGAAGGCGTGTGGCGTGGCTTGAAGTCCCGGGCAGACGTGCTGAAGGCTGCTGCAACCCTGCAGGACGTGTTGAAGGTGGCGCGCGCAAATGGTCGCTGGGTGCTGGATGGCCTCGAGCCCCTCAACGCTGGGCGTGGAGGCGATGGCCTCGCGGCTGCGGTCAAGAAGCTGGAGCAGATCGCACTGTTGGACGCGCAGATGGCCGAGCTGGGCGGCCTTGAGAGCTCGACCGACCGCCTCTGGGCGGGGTTGGACACGGACATCGCTGCGCTTGAGGAGGCGATTGCGTTCACGGCGGCGTTGCCGGACCTGCGCTCGGCTGGAGCGATGCCAGCATCCTTCGACCAGGTAGCCCAGGGTGCGTGCGGCGAGCGGTTGGCAAAGGACCATGCGACGTTGAAGGAGCGGGCAGCTCAGGAAGCCAAGCTTGCCAGCTTGGACGACCTCAAGACGTTGTGTTCAGGCACCTGGAAGAGCCTTAAGACTGACCAAGAGGAGGTAGCCAAGGCGGTCTCCTTCCAGCGCTCCATCGCGGCAGCGGTGTCGAATCTGGCGGCGGGCCCCGAGGACGTAGCCGAGGTGTGCAGGGTACTTGAGCAGCTCGTCACAGAAGGGAACGCGCTTCTGGATGTCGACGGCCCCGTAGCGGCGGCGGGCAATTCGTATCTTGAGGCGCTCGGCAGGCTTCAGCCCGCAATTGACCTCCTAGCAAGCCGGGGGGCTTTCACGGCTGAGGCCGAGTCCGGCTACAGCGATGCTGAGGTGCATCAGCTCAAGGGGCGCAGCGAGGCAATCATCGTTTCAGAGCACAAGCTGAACGCATGGTGCGCCTGGCGGAAGGTCAGCCATCAAGCCATGGCACTTGGCCTCATTCCAATCGTCGCGGGGCTCGCCAATGGAGCCGTGGCGCCTGGGAACGTGCGCCGTGCCTTTGAGACCAACTACTGCCGCTGGTGGTTGAACGCTGTCGTAGATAGTGAGCACGTCATCCGCACCTTCGTGTCCGCCGAGCATGAGCGTCGCATTTTGGATTTCAGGGCGCTCGACAAGCGCTTCACCGAGCTGACGAAGTCCTGGTTGCGGGCAAACCTGTGCAAGGGACTGCCTGCATCAGACGACGTGACCAGAAGCTCCGAATGGGGCTTCTTGAAGCACGAAATTACCAAGAAGCGTGCCCATAAACCACTGCGTGAGCTCATCAGCAACATCCCTACGGCGCTGACGAAGCTGACGCCTTGCTTGTTGATGAGTCCGCTATCCATCGCGCAATTCCTGGCTGCGGATTCCGAGCCATTCGACGTGGTGGTGTTCGACGAGGCGTCACAGATTCCGGTTTGGGATGCAATTGGAGCCATCGCGCGTGGCCGACAAGTCGTTATGGTGGGCGACCCGAAGCAGTTGCCGCCCACGAGCTTCTTCGACCGAGCCGAGTCGTCGACCGATGACGAGGACGTCGAAGGCGACATGGAGAGCATCCTCGACGAGTGCATGGGCGCCAGCTTGCCGACGCTGAACCTCGACTGGCACTACCGCAGCCGCAACGAGAGCTTGATCGCCTTCTCAAACTACCGGTACTACGGTGGACGCTTGGTGACGTTCCCGTCGCCGGTGACGGAGGATCGAGCGGTCAGCTTCCATCATGTTCAAGGCAACTATGCGAAAGGCGGGGCGCGCACTAACCAGGCCGAGGCGAAGGCGCTCGTCGCCGACATAGCGAAACGCCTACGGTCGCCCGGCTTCCGGGCGTCGAAGTTGACGATTGGCGTGGTCACATTCAACTCCGAGCAGCAGAAGCTCATTGAAGACCTGCTTGACGAGGAGTGCCGTCGGGACCCTGCGCTTGAGCCGTACTTTGCAGAGTCAGAGCTGGAACCGTTGTTCGTGAAGAACTTGGAGAGCGTCCAAGGTGACGAGCGGGACATCATGTACTTCTCGATCACGTTTGGTCCAGACCTGGCTGGCAACGTTTCTATGAACTTTGGGCCGATGAACCGGACCGGCGGTGAGCGTAGGTTGAACGTTGCCATCACGCGTGCTCGGCACGAACTGCGCGTGTTTTCGACCCTGAAAGCCGAGCAGATGGACCTGTCTAAGACGCAGGCCATCGGGGTTCGGGACCTGAAGCACTTCCTCGAATTCGCCGAGCGTGGGCCGCGGGCGCTGGTGGAAGCAACAAAGGGCAGCCTTGGTGGGTTCGAGAGCCCGTTTGAGGAGGCCGTCGCAGGTGCTCTTGCGAGCAAGGGATGGGTGCTGCACACGCAAGTCGGTGCTTCGGCGTTCAGAATCGACCTTGCGGTCGTCCACCCCGACGCCCCCGGTAGCTATTTGTCCGGCATCGAATGCGACGGCGCTACGTACCATCGCTCCGCCACGGCCCGAGACCGCGACATGCTTCGTGAGCATGTGTTGCGTGGACTGGGCTGGGAGGTTCTGCGCATCTGGTCAACCGATTGGTGGGTCGATCCCGCCGGGGTTGTTGCGCGCATTTGCGGGCAGCTGGATGAACTGTTGGTCGCTAGCCGAGCCAAGCGCGCAGCAGACGCAGAGGCGGCGGCGGCAAAGGTGGCTGCCGATGAGGCCATCGAGAAGGCTATGGCTGAAGCGGCCGGTGACCCGAAGACACTGGCACCGGAAGGTTCGAAGGCACGCATATCGCCCACGCCGCCCGACCGGCCAAAAGTACAGCCGGGTGTTGCAGCGGAGGAGGTCTACGCACGTCAAGCGCTGGCTTCTGAGGTGAGTGAGCACGCTCCGAGAAGGCTGTATGTCGAATGCGATCCGTTGGAAGCGGTGCAGAGCTGCGATCCGGATGCGTTCTTTGAGAAGTCATATGACGAGCGACTGAAGGCCATGGTTGCCCACGTTGTGGCGCAGGAGGGGCCAGTGCTAGACCTGGCAATGGCGCGGCGCATCTCCCGAGCACATGGTTGGCAGCGGACTGGAGCACGCATCCAAGAGCGAGTCGAAGAGATTGCGAGGAGGGCGTTTAAGACGACCGAGGAGAGCGTCGGGACTTTCTATTGGCCTGAGCACCTTGCGCCCGGCAGCCAAGTGCCGTTCCGTCATGTCAGTCCAGACACTCAACGCTCGATGGATGAGACGTGCATGGAGGAACTGGTTGAGTTGGCAAGGGCCGTCATCGACCCAACAGCGCCCGATGACGACAACCTGGTCGCAATGGCTCGAGAACTCGGGCTGATGAGGCTGCGTGCCTCAAGCCGTGGACGCATCGAGGAGGCGCTGAAGCGCTTTCGCGATGCGGAGCCGAGCTCCACCGTCTGGCGATAGGCGTCAATGGCGCATAGATGGGGCTCGACTGCGCCCGGGCAACTCCTAACATCGACGGTTCCCTGGTACCAATTCGAACAGGTGAGGGCCTCTTCCTTGCCATTCGCCCACCGGAGCAGCCCTACATCGCGCTCTGGGCGCTTCTCGATCCGCATCTCGTGGATCACGGTGTGCATTCATGCGATGGGACTTTAAGGTGCGGACAAATGGTGTTCAGCCAAATTGCCGACTAGGGCAGGACAACTGCCAGGTCGCCACCGGCGCTCATATGTGAGCGCGACTGGTCGGCGCCGGGATAGCTACCTGGCCAGACGTTATCGCAAGCCGCTTGCATCCAGTTACAGTCAGGCGAAAACACAGCCCCACCCGGGCTGCCACTGCAGGGAGGATTGCCATGGGCTACGGCTACCGGCGACGCAGTTATAGAAGCTGGCGAAGCCGCGGATACGGGCGGAGCCAAGCTCCGTCCAAATACATCCAGCTCTTCCGCTCCTTCGGTCAGGTCGTGGAGGAAATCCGAAGCGCGTTTTTCGCGCTCGACGACGACGCCCTAGACGAACTGTTCCAGGACTACGGGGCCATCCACGGCAGCTCTGCCGAGGCCTACGCTCGCAAGACGTTCCCCGCATGGAAGAGCCGCAAGACCAACCTCTCCGGTCAGACGCTTGAGCGCCTCGTCGAGCTCGTTCCACCTTACCTCCGGTCGGAACAGCGCATGGACCTTGCAAAGCTTCTTGCGAAACAGCATGAGAAGCGGCATTCCAAACCCTTCAAGAGCGTGCGGATCAACATCGAGGAGCCGCAGGCCGCCTTCGACGAGATTCAGGCAGCGCTAAATGCGCTCGAAACGCAAGATGTTTTGGCGCACATCCCTGAGCACGTTATGAATGCCGCCGCGTGGCTCTACGACGACGACGTGACCGCAGCCCGCGCAGTCCTTGCCGAGGCAACCCGCGCCCAGAACGAGTCCATGAAGGCATCAGCGCGCCGAGAGTTGGAAGTTCTGAAGCGCACCATCCTAAGTGGCCAGGTGAAAGCCGCGAACTATTCAGTTGAGCTACCGGCCGGTACGCTCATCGTCCATGCGTACACGCCTCCAAAAGGCCTTCTCCACAGCTTGTTCGGCTGGCTGAAGTAGCCCCTCACGACAACTCCAAACCTCACGCACAGCTATGTCAGACCGCAATCTTCCTGCGCCCAGCGAAGGCTCACGTCGCTCCCCGACGCTGCATGACAACGGCCTGCGAGCCGGAAACCTGATTGATACCGCCATTTCTCGCCTCGACGACGAGCAGGTTAGGGCGCTCGGCGTCAAAGCTGGCGAGGCCGCGCTTGAGCTGCAGAAGCGCCAAGCGCAGCACAACATCGACTACGTGGCTGGCAGGAAGGTTGTCGAGGATCACATCGACACCTGGGATGCCCTCAACAAGCAGGGAAAGACGACAAGGCAGAGCGTCACGACCGACGTCAACGTCGGAGCCGGCCGCATGAGTATCGAAAGCAAGTCCGGCGCTACCTGCTTCGTCGCGACCGCCGCCTACGGTGACTGGCGACATCCGGATGTGGAGTACCTCCGCTGGTTTCGAGACAACGTCCTCATTGAGTCGTTCTTCGGTAGAGCGTTCACGAAAACGTACTGGATCGTCGGCCCGCAGTTTGCCAAGCTCGTCGCGCCATTTCCCGCGGTGCGGGCCGCCGCGCGAGGTGTCCTTGGGGCGTTGGTTCGCTCGCTGCGCAATCGCTATGGTGACCATTAACAGCAGGGTCAGCCAGCCCTTCGAGAGCCTCTTGACCTGTCGAGCGTTAGCGTGCTGAACCAATCCCGAGTTGAGCTGCGCCGATTGGAACTTGACGCCGCAGTCAAGGAGCACGCGGAGCTCTGGGACGCATGGAAGGTCATCGAATCCAAAGCGCAACCGGTCTCCACCACCGCAGGGGTGTTCTTGGCCGGCGTCTTTGCGTATGCATCGCAGCAGTCGAGCAACGGAACGATCCTCGAGAAATCGTTGCTAGTTCTTTTGGCCATCGTTCTCTTAGCTTCTGTGGTGGAAGCGCTCAGAACCATCTGGGTCGTGACTGTCAGCTCACCGCATCTTGGCTTGAAGACCAAGGAGGAGGTCGACCTGATCCTCGCCAGGACGCAGCCACCAGACAGCCTGGAAGCGCGCTACGAGGGGCTGCT
The DNA here is from genome assembly GCF_054177665.1 of Roseateles sp. P5_E8. NCBI lineage: Bacteria > Pseudomonadati > Pseudomonadota > Betaproteobacteria > Burkholderiales > Sphaerotilaceae > Roseateles > Roseateles sp. P5_E8. The sequence continues at coordinate 169,895 of NZ_JBGCUM010000007.1, forward strand.
CTCCGACACGGCGGGAAGATGGTTGGCAGCCTGCGAAGAGGTGAGGGCAAGTCTGGGTCGCAAGAGTGGGCTACTCATCCGCAGTTTGCGGTGGCTAGCGGCCGCGGCGGCCATCACGGCGGTGTTGATACCGGTCACGCTGTTCTGCCGACCATAAGAGGGGGATGCATGCTTTGTCTAATTTGCGGTACGCGGGATGTGACTGGTGGCGGTAACTACTGCGGCGTCTGCACCAAGCCGATGGGAAAGCCGAGACCTGGCGTGCATCGCGATGCGGGCTCAGGGCAATATGTCAGCAAGCGAGCTGGCACAACGGCAAGTAAAAAGGCTGCGGCGAAGAAAGCCGCCGCGCCGGCCAAAAAAGCAGCGCCTTCGAAGCGCTAAATCAATTCTCTGGGGCACTGAAGCACCATGTCCACCGAACTGGAGCCTCAAGCACCCGTCCCGGCACCATCTGAGCCTCGCGGTTTCAACATCTCCCGCGGGGTGGCGTTGCAACTCGTCGGGCTCCGCATCGAGGTCGACGACAACGGAGAGCTGAATCTAAAGATTCCTGCTTTGAACCTACGCCTGGACACCTCCGTCCACTGGCTTGAAATTGCGATGGATCATCTGGCTGCAGCCAAAGCGGCGGATGCGGCACTGGTCACAGCGCATTCTGAAGGTAAGGGCCTGGGTGACCTTCAGCCGACTTTCAAGGCCTCGATGCAGGCCATCGTTGCTAGCGCTACGTTCTTCGAAGCCATCTATGCCGCAGCCAGGGATCGCATGCCTGCTGGCCGTCAGGCGCCGCTCTCTGCAGATGGCTCGGGGGCGAGACGGTCGCGTCAAGTCACCGAACAGCTGAAGCGGGCCTTTGGTCTCAAGCCAGAGAAGGTGACACAACTAGCAGGTCTGCTCACCGACCTATATCGCCTTCGGGATGAGGCGGTGCATCCTTCATCGTCTTTCTCGCCGTCAGTTGTCCACCCGCAGTTCGGTGTTCTCGTAGAGCGCCGCTTCGCGACATACACGTACCCACACGCTCTCTTCTCCGTGCGGGTCGCCTGCGCGTACTGCAAGGTTCTGGCGATCATCGGGAAGAAGGATGGTCCGAAGGAAGTTCACGAACTCGCGCAGTGCATGCTGGACGCAGGTGAGCCGTTGTTCCAAGCTTGGGAAGAATCGTATGGCCCCTTGCTCGACGGGTGAAGTGGACCCGCTGTGCAACGGCAGGCTCAGCCAGACCAACCCTCACCGATGCGGTCCAAGCAAGCGTTGCAGCCGCGCGTGCGGCGGTCGCGAAGAAAGTACGCGCTAGGTGGACGAACCAATAGCGCTATTGTGATAACTATTGTTAGCGCAATAGCACTGTTATTCGTCTAAAGTGGAAGCTGGAGAAAACGCGGAGGCCCCGATGAGCCGGACCAAACACGTCGCGGATGCGCAGGGTGCGGTCGCCGGAAAGGGCGATTTGCCGAGTCCTGACGCCTTGGCGGCACTTCGCGCCTGGTCGAGCGGGCTTTCGGCGCGCGAAGCCGTCCACCGCTATCTGCTAAACAGCAAGGCAGATGGCCAATCGTCCAGGGCGTTGCTCAGCGCAACGCGCAGTCAACTGGTCGAAGCTGCTGTTCACCGGCGCCGCCCAGACTTGGTGGTCATCTTCGAGGCCACTGAGAGGGGCTCTTCCGCAAGATCGGACCTGCCTTTGAACTTGATGGAGGCGATGGACGACCTGATGGCCAGCCCGGTCCTCCCACCCCGCCTGATCGATGATGTGGAAATGTGGTTCAGTGCGCGTACTTCAGCTGCATTGCATGCTCTAAAGATCCGTACGCTGGGGGAGCTGACGGTGCGCGTCCCTAGGCGCCGGATGTGGTGGGTCGACATCGACGGCCTGGGTGCGCGTGGCGCAGGCAAGGTCACCGCGTTTTTTGCCGAGCACCCTGAACTAACGGAGCATGCACGCGCGCTGCTCGGTCCAGAAGCACGAAGCGAGATCGAGCCGTGGGAGCGAGTCCGATTGCCCGCGGAGCTTGACGGCTCCACCGGGCGGTTCCGAGCGCCTGCAAGTACGTGCGCCTTGAACGCCAAGAATGACTACGAGGCGGTGTCTGCATGGCTTGAGCGGCACGAGAGCGCTGCCACGCAGCGTGCCTACCGCAAGGAGGCGGAGCGACTGCTGCTCTGGGCCATCGTCGAGCGCGGCAAACCGATGTCCTCGTTGGCGGCCGAGGATGCAACGGCGTACCGGGCGTTTTTACGTCGTCCAACGCCGCACATGAGGTGGGTTGGTCCGTCGAAGTCAAGGTCGTCTCCAGACTGGCGGCCTTTCACCGGGGGGCTTGCGTCCAAGTCAGTGGCTTACGCGCTGACGGTGCTGAATTCGCTGTTCCGCTGGCTGACCGAGCAGCGCTATGTCACAACCAATCCATTTGCCGGCCTGAAAGTCCAAGGTGGTGCCCACGATGGCCCGCTGGATCCGGCCCGCTCCTTCACCGAAGGGGAATGGACATTGGTACGGGTGATCGCCGACGGGCTGGAATGGTCCTACGGTTGGGACAAGGCAGCAGCTATCCGTCTACGGTTCGTGCTGGACTTCAGCTATGCGACGGGGCTTCGCAATAGCGAATTTGTGCAGGCAAAGCTCAAGCAAATCTTTACTGGCGACGATGGCAGCTACTGGCTGGAATTGGTTGGGAAAGGGTCCAAGCGCGGTCGCGTTGCACTGCCGCCGATGGCGATGAGTGCTTTGGACTGCTATCTGCTCGCCAGGGGGGTGCCAACCACGCCTTCGAAATGGCGGCCTGACACGCCGGTGGTAGGCCGAGTTGCCGCAGACGAACTGGGCGCGATCTCGTCGACGCGCCTATGGGCGGTTTGTCGGCGCTTTTTTGGGCTGGCCGCGTCGGTGGTGGACGAGACGAATCCAGGTTTGGCCGCAAAGCTTCGCAAGGCGTCTCCACATTGGATGCGACATACGCACGCATCACATGCGCTGCACCGCGGGGCAGAGCTGACAACGGTGCGTGACAACCTGCGTCATGCCTCGATAGCGACGACCTCTACCTATCTGCATGGCGACGACGAGAAGCGAACCAAGCAACTTAGGGAGGCGTTCCCTGCCTCCTAGACGGCACGCTATGCCGAATTGCGATGAGTGCGCACTGCTGTTTTTTCGGCGTGTTGAACCGTCATCAGCCTTGAAAAGGGGGCTGGTCAAAAGAGATGATCTTTGCGACCCCTGCGGCTCGGCTGTTGAGGGCCTCCTCTACTGAAGCACCAGATCGCCTCGTCGCCGCCACGGCACGTGTGCTGTAAAGGCCGAAGCCCGGCCAGAGTAGCCAGAAGAGGAGTGTGATGATGGCAACGCCGATGACCTTGGCTGACCACGCGGCGGGCGATGCAACCACCAATAGGCAGAGCAAAGCGCATCCCGTCACGATGACGGCGAGGCTCGTCCAAGCAAGCCATGCCAGCACCCACGACCGTCGGACCGCAAGCCGATCTCCACGCTTCCTGACATCCCTATTGAGAGCCAGCAGCTTCAAGTCCGCAGAGGGAATGTGGGACAGCGCACCTGCATCGATGGCGGACTCAAATGCCGCAGGGGCGGCGCGCCAGTTTTTGATGTATCGCTCAATGCGGCGGGCGCGCTCCGTTGCGATACGTGTCTGCATCGCCTCTTCGCCGTGCTGCTCCAACGCTTTCGCCACCCGCAGTTCTTGTCTCCGCCGACGTAGATGGTGAATCCACACGCCCGACCAGAAAAAGTTTCGGGCTTCGCTGACAGCATGAATGGCGTCAGCAGTCCGGAACGCGACCATTCGAGCGACGCGACTGAATGATTCGGCAGCAAGGAAAAGACGTCCTGGCACTACAGTCCCGTGACCTTCTTCAGTGACTTCCGCAAAACTTCCAGATCCATCGGCTCCTTGAGACGCTCATCCAGTGCCGCGCACAACAGTTGAGCGAAGCGGATCCTGGCATCGATTGACAGCGCCCTGCCTTCGGCGTCGACACAGTACTCATCGCACAAGCGCATGACGTTCCACAGGGTGTCACGATGCACGGTGAGCCATCGATCGGACTCGGTCGGGAAACGCTTTCCCAAGAGCACGTAGACAACGTCCACACCTGCCTCATGCAGACGCAGCAAATAGTCGGCATCGGGAAGGCGGATATCGTTTTCGTAGTAGTGCTGGCTCGTGCGCGAGACCGAGCCGATGCCCGCAGTCTCAGCTTGGCCAAGCTTCACTCGATCGCGTTCCTCGCGCAGACGCTTCCCAAAGGTTAGGGGGTTCTGGTCAGCGCGCAGATCCGTATGCTCCTGTTCATGTGAGGAAACACGGTCATCCATATGTTCACTTTTTTGAACAATCTTTGAAGCGTTCGAAGCCTTTGTTGACATGGACCTCAAGATACATGTTTCCAACGTCGAAGACGTGCGTAAAGAGTTCGCTGCTCGGGGCTTGAGCGTCAGCGAGTGGGCGCGCGTACAGGGCGTCTCTGCAGCGCTGACCTACCAGATCCTCAGCGGTTCGCGCCCCCTTGGGAGGCGTGGACAGAGCCACAGAATATCCGTGTTGCTCGGACTCAAGGCGGGAATCGTCGCGTCAGCCGTACATGAGCTGGAGTTCGTACACACGCCGACCGTTGACGCCGATCGGCGTCTCCAAACACAGGAGGTGGCGCGGTAGCAGGAAGCTGCCTGACCCGACGCGGAAAAAAAGCGGCTCCCAGTACCACCTGGGAGCCGCCGGCGTGGCTCGATGTCTCAAGCTTCCTAACGCTTGTCTTCATATTCTTCATATGAGGGCGTCCTGTCAAGCCTTTTTCGTGCTCACCACCGACGCTTTGCCCTGTAGGTGAAGCGACATGAAAGGCTTGAAATGTCACAAAGTTTAGAAGGTCGCGCCCCTTACGGCGCCGACCCAATGGCCGCGCTGGACCGTTGGCCAACGCAACCGACTCTGATCGCCGGCATGGTCGTCTGTGCCTTGACCCCAGATCAGCTTTTCTGCCCGCCGTCCAAGATTTTTCTCGCACAAGACCCAAACACGTTGTGTGTGTGTCTACTGTCCGTGCGGCCGGAGATGAACGCTCCGGATCTGCTGACTTTCATCGATCAAGCGCACGTGAATTTGAGCCGGCTTCCAAAGAAGCAATCAGCAAGTCGTCGGTCGACGAGCGCCGCAGAAACGCATCGAGAGCGCTCGGTGTCGATTTTCGATCCCCTTGTGAAGCGCAGGAAGCCGAGCTGACAGCTGCTGGCTTGCGGGTCCCGGTAGGCAGCGCAAGTCGCTCGCCGCCAGCGGAGCGCCTGGCGCAACCGCGTATGCAGAGGCAGGCAGTCGCTGATTACGGCTGATTGGCCGCGCTGCTTTCCAAAGGAACAACAATGTTTGAACCGCTTGATCGCAAGCGCGTGAACGCGCTGTTGCGTGAATTCCAGGTGTCGGATAGTGGCCTGAAATACGTTGATGCAGCTCTCGCCGCACCTTCGACAAATGTCCAAGGCACAAGCCGCAATGTTGTATCGATCATGCCATCCGCGAAGACTGGCATGGTTACCCAAACGGATTCCAAAGACACCAAATTTCCTTTTGCGCTCGCTGCGTTGTTCGATCCGAAGTGCTTAGGCGTGACGACACAGCCCCCGCCGTTCGAGATCCGGTACGTCGGCAGAGGCGGCAGGAAGGTTCGGACGCGCTATTCACCATCGGCGCTTGGCTTCTACACACACCGAGGCGTCGTCATTGAGCATTGGGAACCTGCCACGTCGCGAGGACGGCTCGATGAACTCTATCCAGGCCGCTACAGATTCCGAGCGGATGGCACCTTTGGGTGTGAGGCTGTAGAGGAGATCATCCGACCGATGGGGTTTTCTTTCGTGCTGCGATTCGCGGACGAACTGTCAGAAGTCGGAAATCGAAATCGTCGGCTCCTATATTCATACACGCAGCCTGCAGCCGAGAAGGAATACCTTAAGAAGCTTCCTGAACTGATGCATCTGTTTGAAAAGCGGTGCCAGATCAGTGTTGAAGAGATCTTGCTCTCTGGCACTGAGAGGGATGTCTTGTACTTTGCGCTGGCAACGAACCGGCTGGATTTCGACTTTGACGCTGTGCCGCTCGCGACTCAGGCGTCAGTCGCTCAGGTCTTTAAAGATTCCAACGTTCGCGCGGCGTGGGAAGCAGCAGTCCGTCCAGATGGATCGCGACCCTCCTTTGGAGTCTCCACTGAATGCCGTGAATTACAGGTCGGAGATGAACTTCTTTTAGACGGAAAGCGAATAGTGATTCGGTACGTCGGAGCGACGAGCCTCATGCTTCGAGATGATCGCGGCGACCGAATTGCTCTTGATTTCTTGGATCTGGAGGCAGCCAAGAAGGAGGGTAAGTTGGTGCTTCCTGGCAATCTCGGACTTGCTACGCCGAAGTCACGCTTCTATTTCGCTAAGCCTGCGCAACTTGAAAA
>NZ_JBGCUM010000061.1:0-27884 GCF_054177665.1 Roseateles sp. P5_E8
GCCCAGGCCACCAGCGCGACCCCGACGACCCCGAGAAGAAGGGCCGCCGGCGGCGCGATCACCAGACCGCTTGCGGCCATCCGTCCGAGCCCCAGGTCACGTTGCCAATGAAGAGCACCGGCGCGCCGTTGTTGTTGGCGTCGTAGGCATGCCAGGCCATCACCGAGCCATCGGCCAGCAACGACTGCCCACCCGGGCCCTTGAAGCGCGAGCCGCTGGACGCGATGACCGTGCCGCCGCCGGACATCATGGCCACGCCGGCCTTGTCGGCATAGGGGCCGGTGATGGACGTGGAGCGGCCGACGACGATGCGGTAGGTGCTGTTGGCACCCTGGCAGCAGGCGCCCTTGGAGGCGAACAGGTAGTAGTACGTCGTGCTGCCGATGGCCTTCTTGACGACGAAGCCGTTCTCGATGCCGTTGGTGCTGTCCTTGGCGATGTTGACGATGCCGCCGGTCGGCGGTTTCAGGTTCACCTTGCTGACGCGGGTGATGTGGATGCCGTTCCAGAACGAGCCGAACACGAGGTAGGGGTCGCCATTGGCAGCCAGCGTGAAGGCCGGGTCGATGGCGTTGTAGCCGTCGCCGGACTTGGAGGTCAGGATGGCGCCCTGGTCCACCCACTGGCCCGCCGCGATGCCGCCGGCCGACGTCGTCAGGCCGATGGCCGACTTCTGCGAGCCAAAACTGGAGATGGCGTAGTAGCAATAGCCCAGGCCGCCGTACTCGCCGCAGCCGGGTGCCCAGACCATGGCGGTCTTGTTGGTGGGCAGGTAGGTCTTCCACCAGGACAGGCCGCCGCTGAAGATGGCCCCGCCCTGGGTCCAGGCCGTGCCGTTGCTGGAGTACTTGACGGCGATGCCGCCGTTGTCGGTGGTCTCGAACAGCCACCAGGTCGAGCTGGTCTTGTAGATGTTGGGGTCGTGGGTGCCGATGGCGCCGGTCAGCGTCCAGGGGGCCGCCTGGGCGGGGAGCAGGGCGGCGGCGAGGGTGCAGCCGAGGGCCAAACGCACGAGGCGTTTCAGGGTCAAAAGCATGGGATTTGTCTCCGGGTCGTTGGTGTTGGGGCCGCCTCTTCGGGCTGGCCTGAACGAATTAAATATGACTATTCCGGCGATGTAACCCCGAAGTAACGCCGATTCTGAAATTGGCATCGACCAAAAGTCAGACTTAATGTTTTTCGCCGGAAGCGTTTACAGCGTGATGGAGTTGGCAGCCGGGGCGGCCCCGGGCGGCTTCCTACAATGCCGCGATGCCCGAGACCGCTGCCCAGAATCCGCAAGAACTGCAAGACCTGCCCTTCGTCCACCTGCGCATGCACACCGAGTTCTCGGTGGTGGACGGCACCCTCCGCACCGATGACGCCGCCGACGCTGCGGCTGCGGACGGCCAAGTGGCGGCGGCCATCACCGACCTGGCCAACCTGTTCGGCGGCATCAAGTTCTACAGCGCCATGCGCAAGAAGGGCGTGCAGCCCATCCTGGGCGCGGACTGCTGGCTGGAGACCGACGCCACCGACAAGCCGCCCACGCGCCTGCTGCTGCTGGTGCAGAACAGCCAGGGCTATCTGAACCTCAGCGAGCTGCTGTCGCGCGCCTGGATAGACAACGTGCAGCGCAACCAGGCCTGCCTGAAATGGGAGTGGCTCAGCGAGTTGGGCGAGGGCTTGATCTGCCTGTCCGGCGCGCAGCACGGTGGCGTGGGCCAGGCGCTGATGCAGGGCGACAAGGTGCGCGCGCGTGAATGGGCGCAGCGGCTTGCGGCGGTCTTCCCCAATCGCTTCTACATCGAGCTGCAACGCGCCGGCCTGCCCGGCCAGGAGGCGCTCGTGCACGCGAGCGTGCCGCTCGCGGCCGAGCTGGGCCTGCCGGTGGTGGCAACGCACCCCATCCAGTTCCTGGGCGAGGACGACTTCGAGGCGCATGAGGCCCGCGTCTGCGTGGCCGAGGGTGAGACCCTCGCCAACCCCAAGCGCATCAAGCGCTTTCTGCCGAGCCAGTATTTCAAGACGCAGGCGCAGATGCGCGAGCTGTTCAAGGACATCCCGAGCGCCGTCCAGAACACGCTAGAGATCGCGCGCCGCTGCTCGCTGACGCTGGTGCTGGGCAAGCCGCAGCTGCCCRACTTCCCGACGCCGCTGCTGGAAGACGGCACGCCGATGCCGATGGAGCAGTACTTCCGCGAGCTGAGCCACGAAGGCCTGGTCGGGCGGCTGGCGCATCTCTTCCCCAACGAAGCCGAGCGCGACAAGGAACGGCCGCGCTACGTCGAGCGGCTGGASTTCGAGMTSAACACSATCMTSAAGATGGGCTTCCCGGGCTACTTYCTSATCGTCKCRGACTTCATCMGCTGGGCSMAGRCCMATGGCTGCCCGGTCGGCCCGGGSCGSGGWTCKGGCGCSGGCTCGCTSGTCGCSTWCGCGCTGMTCATCACSGACCTGGACCCGCTCAAATACAACCTGCTGTTCGAGCGCTTCCTGAACCCCGAACGCGTCTCGATGCCCGACTTCGACATCGACTTCTGCCAGGGCAACCGCGACCGCGTCATCGACTACGTCAAGGACAAGTACGGCCGGCCGGCGGTCAGCCAGATTGCGACGTTCGGAACGATGGCTGCGAAAGCGGCGCTGAGGGACATCGGCCGTGTTTTGGGCATGGGCTACGGCCATGTCGACAGCATCGCCAAGTTGATCCCCGCGCCGCCAGGCAAGACGGTGACGCTGGCCAAGCTGCCGCCCAACTTCGACCCCGACAAGGCCAAGGTCATCTACGCCCGCCACGAGGCGCCGGAGCTGGGCGAGCGCGAGGCGGCCGACGAGGAAGTGGCCGAGCTGCTGAAGCTGGCCGCCCGCGTGGAAGGCATGGTGCGCAACATCGGCATGCACGCCGGCGGCGTGCTGATCGCGCCGGGCAAGATCACCGACTTCTGCCCGCAGTATCAGCAACCCGGTTCGACCTCGGCCGTGAGCCAGTTCGACAAGGACGATGTGGAAGCCATCGGCCTCGTCAAGTTCGACTTTCTGGGCCTGGCCACGCTGACCATCCTGGAGCTGGCCAAGGACTTCATCGTCGCCCGCCACAAGGAGCGTGCCGGCTTTGACTGGGCCAACGTGCCGCTGGTCGACAAGAAGGTGTTCGACCTCTTCGGCAAGGGCTACTCCGAGAGCGTGTTCCAGTTTGAATCGCCCGGCATGCAACGCCTGCTGAAGGACGCCAAGCCCTCGCGCTTCGAGGACTTGATCGCGCTGGTGTCGCTCTACCGGCCGGGGCCTATGGACCTGATCCCGTCCTTCGTCGCGCGCAAGCACGGCAAGGAAACGATCGAGTACCCGCACCCGCTGCTGGGCCAGGTGCTGGAGGAGACCTATGGTGTCTTCGTCTATCAAGAGCAGGTGATGCAGGCCGCCCAGGTGCTGGGCGGCTACAGCCTCGGCGGCGCCGACATGCTGCGCCGCGCGATGGGCAAGAAGAAGGCCGAGGAAATGGCCGTGCACCGCGAGATCTTCCGCAAGGGCGCGGCGGAGAAAGGCATCGACGAGAAGAAGGCCGACGAGGTCTTCGACTTGATGGAGAAGTTCGCGGGCTACGGCTTCAACAAGTCGCACGCCGCCGCCTACGCGCTGCTGTCGTATCACACAGCCTGGCTGAAGACGCACTACACGGCCGAGTTCTACGCCGCGAACATGACCATCGAAATGGACGACACCGACAAGCTCAAGGTGTTGCTCAACGACGCCAAGATCTTCGGCATCGAGTTTCAGTCGCCCTGCGTCAACAAGGGCGTCTACCGCTTCGAGCCGCTGACGAACCGGCTCGTCAACTACGGCCTCGGCGCCGTCAAGGGCACGGGCCGCGGCGCCATCGAGGCCATCATCGCGGCGCGTGAGTCGGGTGGGCCCTTCCTCAGCTTCTACGACTTCTGCCTGCGTGTGGACCGCAAGGCCGTCAACAAGCGCGCCGTCGAGGCGCTCATCAAGGCAGGCGCCTTCGACAGCATCAACGCTGACCGCCACAAGCTGCTCGCCAGCGTCGGGCGTGGCTACACGCATGCCGAGACGCAGGAGGCCAACGCGGACCAGGGCGGCCTGTTCGACTTCGGCGACTCCCATGCGGCCTCGCACGTGGAGCCCGACCTCGTCGAGACGGCGCCTTGGAGCATCAAGGAGCGCCTGTCGCTGGAGAAGACGGCCATCGGCTTCTACCTGTCGGGCCACCTGTTCGACCACGGCGGTGCCGAGGTGCGGCGCATCGTCAAGCGCCAGATTGCCGACCTCGTGGACAGCCGCGAGCCGGCGCTGGTGGCCGGCATTGTCAGCGACCTGCGCGTCATCAACGGCCAGCGCGGCCGCGTCGCCATCTTCAAGATCGACGACAAGAGCGACGCCGTCGAGGCCGTCGCCAACGAGGAACTGCTCAACGCCAACAAGGACCTGCTGGCCGAGGACGAGCTCATCATTGCCCAGGGCAAGGTGCAGAACGACCGCTTCTCCGGCGGCCTGCGCATGAACGTGACAGCGGTGTGGGGCCTGGCCGCCGCACGCGCCAAGTTCGGGCGCCACTTGCTGTTGGGCAATGCAGGTTCGGCCGGGCTGATCAAGGAACTGGTCGACCGCTTCCCGCCGCGCGACGTCGTGACGGAGGAGGGCGGCACGCGCAAGCTGGGTTTGCCGGTGCGCGTGTCCGTCAAGGCCGAGCCGGATGGCGCCCAGGTCGGCGCACGCTGGATGGTGGAGCTCGGCGAGGCCAGCCGTTTCTGGCCGGCGGACGAGGCGCTTGCCAAATTGGGCACGGCAGCCGAGGTTATCTACGAGGTGGGATGACGCTTGCCATCGGCGATGATTTCGCCAGATGCAACAAGCCGTTCCCAAGCCCTTTGCAAAGTCGGATTTCGGGCTTCATCGCCCACAGCCGATCACGGGCCTGATCCTGACCGGCGGCGGCGCGCGTGCGGCCTACCAGGTGGGCGTGCTTGCGGCCATCGCCCAGCTGCGCCGCGATGCCGGCGCCACTCAGGGCAACCCCTTTCCCGTCATCAGCGGCACCTCGGCCGGCGCCATCAACGCGTCGACGCTGGCCTGCCATGCCGATGACTTCGACGGCGCGGTCGATGGGCTGGTGCACCTCTGGCAGGGCCTGCACGTCGAGAACATCTACCGGGCCGATGCCTTCGAGGCGGTGAAGAGCGGCGCGCGCTGGCTCTCCATGCTCAGCCTGGGCTGGGCCATCGCCCGTTGGACGCGCAGCCGCCCGCGCAGCCTGCTGAACAACACGCCGCTGCGCGAACTGCTGGGCCGCTACCTGGACATGGACCGCATCGAGACCATGCTGGACGGCGGTCACCTGCGCGCGCTGGCGCTGACGGGCTCCAGCTACACCTCGGGCCAGCACGTCACCTTCTTCCAGACCCACCACCACATCGTGCCCTGGCTGCGCGAGCAGCGCATGGCCGTGCAGGCGCGGCTCAGCCTCAGTCATCTGATGGCCTCGGCCGCCATTCCCTTCATCTTTCCGGCCGAACTGGTGCCGCTGGAGGGCATGCCCGAGTGGTTCGGCGACGGCTCCATGCGCCAGAGCGCGCCCATCTCGCCGGCCGTGCACCTGGGCGCCGAGCGCGTGCTCGTCATCGGCGCCGGCCGCATGAAGGAGCCCGAGGGCCGGCGCGTGCAGGCGACCGAGGAGCATCCCAGCATGGCCCAGATCGCCGGCCATGCGCTGTCCAACATCTTCCTGGACGCGCTGTCGGTGGACGTTGAACGCCTGCGCCGCATCAACCGCACGCTGGCCCTGCTGCCGCGCGAGACGCGGGCGGCCACGGCGCTGCGGCCCATCGAGCTGCTCGTCATCGCCCCCAGCCGCCGCCTGGACGACCTGGCCGGCGAGCACCAGGCCAGCCTGCCCTCGTCGGTGCGCGCCATGCTGCGGGCCTTCGGCGTCAGCGGCAAGGGCAACAAGACCAGCGGCTCGGCGCTGATCAGCTATCTGCTCTTCGAGCCCAGCTTCGTCAACGAGCTGATCAACCTGGGCATGAGCGACACGCTGGCCAAGCGTGCCGAGGTGCAGCGCTTCTTCGGCTGGCCGGCGCGGTCGCCGCAGATCGATCCCTCCTTGTTGCGGCGCAGCCGTTCGGCCGGTTTTGCGGCGGGGGTGTGATGCTGCGGCTGCTGTTGACCCTCGCGATGGGCGCCTTGCTGGCCATGCCGGCCATACAGGCGATAGCGGCCGACATTGCCTTCTGGGACACCCCGCGCCACGGCGGCAACAGCTTCAACGAGAAGCCGCCCGACGAGGCCTATTTCCGCGCGCTCAAAGGCACCGGCGCCACCTGGGTGCGGTTGACCTTCTCCAAATGGAAGGGCGAGGGCCGCGACTTCCTGATCGGCAATGCCGACGCCTACCGGGGCATCCCCGCCTCGGACCTGGCGTTGGTGCGCAAGACGCTGGACGCAGCGAATGCGGCGGGGATCAAGGTCGTGCTGGTGCCGCTGTCGCTGCCCGGCAATCGCTGGGTGCAGCACAACCAGGACAAGCAGGATGACCGGCTGTGGAAGGACCGCACCTTCTGGGACCAGTCCGCCGCCTTCTGGCGCGACCTGGCTGCTGCCTTGAAGGATCATCCCGCCCTGGCCGGCTACAACCTGCTCAATGAACCGACGCCCGAGAAGGGCATGGGGCTGGACGAGCACGCTGCGCCCGAGGTGCGCCAGGCTTGGTACGCCAAGCACAGGGGCACGACGCACGACTTGCCAGCGTTCTACGAGCAGGTGATCGCCGCCGTCCGCGCCGTCGGTGCAGACACGCCCGTCATGGTTGATGGCGGTTGGTATGCGAACGCCTGGAGCTTCAGCGGCTGGACACCGTTGAAGGACTCGAAGGTGCTGTATGCCTTCCACATGTATGAACCCTGGAACATCACCAGCGCGCCGCAGATCAAGCGCAAGCCGCAGCTGCCGTATCCGGGCTCAGAGGTGACCTGGGGCGGCAAGTCGCTGACCTTCGACAAGGCCGCGCTGAAGACCTTCCTGGCCGTGCCGTTCGCCTGGGCGGCGGCGAATGGCATCCCCGCCAACCGAATGGTGGCGGGCGAGCTGGGCTGCGTTCGCGTCTGGACGGACTGCGGCGCCTACCTGGGCGACGTGCTGGACACGCTGAACGGGCACGGCGCGCACTGGGCCTTCTACAGCTTCCGCGAGGACGTCTGGGAGGCCATGGACTACGAGATCCCGCCCGCCTTCCCCGCCGGCCAGGTGTATTACCTGCGCGAGCAGGGCAAGGGCGACAAGGTGCCGCTGGACAGCCCGCTGATGGGCATCATCAAACGCAAGATGCGTCAGTAGGCCTGACCCGCCACGCGCAGGCCGGCGGCGGAGAGTTTTCTCGCACTCGCCGAGCGAATGCCCGGCACGCGCTTTATCAGGTCGGCCCAGCCCGCAAACGGCCGCGCGGCCAGCAGCCGTTGCACAAGCGCCGGGCCAAGGCCGGGCAGGGATTCGAGCTGGGCGCGTGTCGCGGTGTTGGCGTCGACTTCCGATTCAGCAAAGGCAGGCACCGCCGCCCACAGCAGCAGCGCGCGCCGCTTCATCACGGCTCGCCGGCCTGCGCCCGCACCATGGCGGCATAGGCACCATCGCGCGCGATCAGCTCGGCATGCGTGCCGGTCTCGACCAGCTTGCCCGCGCCCATCACATGGATGGCGTCGGCGTCGCGGATGGTGGAGAGCCGGTGGGCGATGACGATCAGCGTTTTGCGGCCCGACCAGGCGGCCAGGGCCTGCTGCACGGCGCGTTCGCTCTCGGTGTCCAGTGCCGAGGTGGCTTCGTCGAAGATCCAGATCGGCGCGTCCTTGTAGAGGGCCCGAGCGATGGCCAGGCGCTGGCGCTGGCCGCCGGAGAGCTTGCTGCCGTTGGCGCCCACGGCCGTCTCCACGCCCTCGGGCAGGGTCTGAACAAAGTCCCACAGGTGGGCGGCGCGCAACGCAGCCTCCAGCTTTGCCTCGTCACGCGGTTGCGCATAGGCGATGTTGGCGGCTACCGAGTCGTCGAAGAGCACGATGTCCTGCGACACGACGGCGAACTGGCGGCGCAAGGACGCGCGGGTCAGCGCCTCGATGTCGGCACCGTCCAGCGTGACTCGCCCCGCATCCGGCCGGCCAAAGCCCAGCAGCAGATGAATGATGGAACTCTTGCCCGCACCGGATGCTCCCACCAGTGCCGTCGTGCGCCCGGCGCTGAAGGCCAGGTCCAGGCCGTCCAGCGCCGGCTGGTTGGCGCCGGGGTAGGTCAGGCTCACGGCCTCCATTGCGATGTCGCCCTGGGCGGGCCCAGGCAGCTCCTGCGTACCGGCGTCGGCCTCCTTGGGCGCGTCCATCAGCTCGAAGCAGCCCTTGGCGATGACGCTGGCGCGCGTCAGCGGCGAGGCCAGGTCGGACAGGTGGCGCAGCCGCGACGTGAGCAGCAGCAGCGCCGTGACGAACTCGGCGAAGGCCTGCACGCCGGTGCCCTCGGCGCGCGCCTGCCACAGCGCCACGCAGATGATGGCCGACAGGCCGACGCTGGCGACGAGTTGCGACAGCGGCTGGGCCAGCGCGCTCGCGGTGGCGGTCTTCAGGTTGTTGCGCCGCACCTCGTGGGCCACGGCCGTGAAGCGTTCGCGTTCATGGTCGGCCGCGCCGAACTGGCGCACCACGCGCCAGGCGCGCGTGAGGTCGTCGACCTTGTTGACGAGCAGCAGTTGCGCGTCGTAGGAGCGCGTCGCCATCAACCGCATGCGCTGGTTGAGCTTCTTCATCACCAGCGCCATCAGCGGCGTGACGACGAGGCTGAGCAGCGTCAGCTGCCAGTTCAGATAGAACAGGTAGACCAGCATCGCCAACGCCGGCAGGCCGTCGCGCAGCAGGCTGATGCCGACGTCGCCGACCAGCTGCAGGATCTGCTGCGGGTCGTTGACGACCTTGCTGACGGCCGTGCCGGCCTGCATGCGCGTGTAGACCTGCGCGTCCAGCCGCAGCAGCGCGCTGACCAGGGCGGAGCGGAAGTCCATGACGCTGCGCGTCAGCGTCCAGTTGAAGAGGTATTGGCCGGCAAAGCCGAACAGCCCGCGGAAGGCATAGAGGCCGATCAGCACCACCGGCACCATCCACAGCGGGAAGGCGCTCTTGAAGCCTTCGCCGAAGGCATAGCCGATGAGCTTGGGGATCAGCGGCTCGGTGGCGGCCGCGCCGATGTAGGCCAGCACGGTCAGCAGCGCGCCCCAGCGATGCGGGTAGATGTACTGGCCCAGGCGGCGGGCGGGGGTGGTTTGGGGGGTGGCGTCGGCGGACATCGGGCGCGATTGTCGTCCGTGTTTCAATGGCGGCCGCTCATGCGCATCGCCCATCTCCTCTTCACGAAACGCTTCGCCGGCAGTGAGCGCTACGCCATCGAACTGGCCAATGCGCAGAGCCAGTCGCACGAGGTCTGCTTCGTGCTGGCGAATGCTGCCGCCGAGGACCGGCCGGACGCCTGGGCCCACAGGCTGGACCCGCGCGTGGAGCAGCAGCGCCTGCACTACCCGCCGCTGCTGCCCGCCACGCGCGTGGCGCATTGGGCCCGGGGCTGGCGGCCCGATGTCTGCCATGCCCACCTGAGCTTTGCATGCAAGGCGCTGGCCGGCGTGAGCGCGCCCACGGTGCGCGTGGCGACGCTGCACATCGCCTACAAGCCGCGCCAGCATGGCCACCTGGACGGTGTCATCGCCATCACGCCGCAGCAACTGGCGCAGATCCCGGCGGGCTTCGGCGGCAAGATCGCCCAGATCAACAACTGGAGCCAGCCGCAGCCGCCCGAGCCCGGCGCGCGCGAGCGCTTGCGCGCGGCCTGGGGCGTGGCACCCGGGGATTGGCTGGTGGGCACGCTGGGGCGCGGCGAGCACAGCAAGGGCTGGGACCTGCTGGTGCAGGCCTTCGAGCGCGCGCGGTTGCCGGGTGCGCGGCTGGTGCTCGTGGGCAAGGGGCCGGACTGGCAGGCCGTGCGTGCGCAGGCAGGCCCGCACGTCGTGATGCCCGGCTTCACCAACGAGCCAGCCAACTGCCTGGCGGCGTTCGACCTGTTCGTCAGCGCGGCGCGCAGCGAGCCGTTCGGGCTGGTGTTTCTGGAAGCCATGCACGCCGGCCTGCCCATCCTGGCCACGGCCACCGAGGGTGCGGTGCATCTGCAGGCCAGCTTCGAGCCGCTGCTGCCTTGCGGCGATGTCGCGGCGCTGGCCGGCGCGCTGACCCGCCTGCAGGCCGAGCGGCCCGCGCGCCGGGTCCATCCGGTCGAGCCGTTCTCGCGGCCGGCGCGCGTGGCCGAGATCGAAGCCTTCTACCGGGCTTGCGGGGCGGGCTGAGCCAGGTTCTGCCACCACTGCAGGCCGCGCAGCCAGYGGCCGCGCTTGAAATAGGCAGCCAGCAGCGCCCGCTTGCTCAGCGGCGAGCTGCGGTCAAAGCGTTCGGCGTCCATCGCCAGGCCCGCCAAGGCCGCGCCGCCCGCCTGCAGCCGGCGGCGCCTGGCGCGCAGCAGCGTGCGGGCGCAGAAGTGGGCAATCTCGAAGCGCGTGTCGTCGTGCAGCGGCGGCAGCTCGGCCGTCAGCCCGTCCAGCGCGGCGCTCCAGTCGTCCAGCCGTTTGACGTCCAGTGCCGCCATCAGGCTGCCGCCGCGCTGGCGGTAGGCGATCCAGACCTCGGCGACATGAAGGTGGCGTGGGGTGTGCAGCAGCAGTCGCGGGTACAAGGCCATGTCCTCGAAGACCCGGCCCTCGGGAAAGCGCAGGCTTTGCGGCCAGCAGGCGCGGCGCACCACCTTGCTCCAGGGGTGGAACTGGCCATGGATGAAAAACCCGCGCAGGCGCTGGTCGACGTCGTTCATCAGCACGCCGGCCGGCCCGTCGAAGCTGGCGATGTGACGGTGGCGCGGCTTCAGCGATTCTGTGGACGGGCCATCGTCGAAGACCCGGAAGTCAAAGCTGAGCAGATCGGGCTGGTGCCGGGTCAACAGCGCCTTCAGCCTTGGCAGCACGTCGTGTTCGACCAGATCGTCAGGGTCGATGAACCACAGGTAATCGCCGCGCGCCTCGTCCAGCAAGCGGTTGCGCGCCGCGCTGACGCCCCGGTTGGTGGGCTGGCAGATCACGCGCGCGTGCGGCAACAGCTGCCGGACCAGCGCAGCGCAGCCATCGGGCGAGGCATCGTCGACGAAGACGAGTTCCACGCCGTCGTCCAGCTGGGGTCGCAAGGACTCGACGCAGGCCGGCAACCAGGCCTCGACGCCGTGCATGGGCAGCAGCAGGCTGAGCCAGATCACAGCGGGCGGCGCAGCAGTTCGTCCAGCGCGCTGCCAGGCAGCACGCGGCCACGAAGCCAATGTTTCTCGACGAGGCTGCGGTCGTTGCCGCGCAGCTTCAGCACGGCCGGCATGCGACGAGGGCAGGGGGTCAGCGCGAGGCGCACCAGCAGATGGGTCTTGCGCCATCCCACGCCACTGAGCCACGCCAGCGGGCCGTCCTCGGCACGCAGCAAGGCCAGGCGGAACTCATCCGCGCGGCGGTCCAGCAGGTCGGCTGCCGTGACATGCATCAGCAGATAGCGTTGCAAGTCATGGTCCAGCCCCTGGACGACGCGCGCCGAGCGGCCTTGTTCGGCCAGCCGCGCCAGCACGGTCTCGGCGCCTTCGTCCAGGGCCTGGTCGAAGGCATCGGCCAGGGCCCGCGTGAAGGGGCAACCCGGCGCGGCAGCCATCAGCCAGTTCTCGACCATGGGCTGTTCGGGCCGCGTCGTGAAGCGATCGATGTAGAAGCCGACATAGCTGGCCGCCCGGTGGGCACGCTGGCGGTGCAGCCAGTTCAGGTCGCGCGCCAGCAGCATGGAGGCATCCATCCAGACGCCGCCGTGGCGGGCCAGCAACTGGATGCGCAGCCAGTCGGCCTGGCGGTAGGCCGGCAGCGTGTCGAAGTCGGCACGCAGGGCGGGCAGCCAGTCCAGCGCGCTGTCGCGGTGCAGCAGGCGGATCTCGTGGTCCGGCGCGAACCGCTGCCAGTTCTCCAGGCAGGCGACGATGAAGTCCGGCGGTGGCGCGGCATGCCAGTAGGTCCAGATGACCTTGGGGATGGGCACATCGAAGCGTGCCGAGCCGACCACCGTTTCACGCGTGCGCTCGGGCACGCGGGCACGTAGCACCGTCCAGACCTCGCGCAAGAACAACAGCGTGGCCAGAATCAGCAGGCCTTGCAGAACGAGAACGACGGTGCTCATTCGCGCCAGTGATCGGCGATCCAGCGCGCCGGCCGTGCGTGGCGCCAGTTGCCGTTGCTGCGGCCGGCCAGCGCGTCGGGCGGGTTCATGACGCCGTGGAAGATCAGGATGCGCGCGCCGCTGGGGATGAAGGGGTCACGCCAATAGCTGGTCGGCCAGGCCGGGATGCAGTGGTATTTGTAGCTGGCGCACCAGGCGTCGTCCCAGTACTTGAGTTTGCCCTGACGGTGCAACACAGCTGACAGGAAGGCCTGCTCGTTGCGGTAGTCGGCCTTGGCCTTGGCCTGGTCGGCAACGAACTCGGTCAGCACATCCTGGTGGGCGCCCAGCTCCCAGCGGTAGACCGACGAGTTGCCGGTGATGCGCCAGGGCCGCTTCCAGTCGTGGATGACGAGGAACTCTCCGGAGACCTGGAAGAAGGGCGTGATGTCGTCGACGATGACGACGTCGAGGTCCAGGAACAGCGCGGTGCCGCTCAGGCCGTACTCGTTGACCAGCACCGGGCTGAAAGTCGTCAGCTTCTTCCAGCCCCGCTCGGGCTCGCCGTTAGGTAACGTCAGCTCGGGAATGGGCAGGCAGCGCACTTCGCTGCGTATGCCTTCGCTGCGGTCGGTCAGGCAGACGAAGCCGAAGTCGCCCTTCAGATGGCGTCGGACCATCGCGTAGAGACGGTTGACGTACTCGGGGCCGTACTTGGTGCCCCATTTCATGCAGACGATGGTTCTCACAGCTCTTCCACGTGACGGGGCGGGTAGGTATCCCAGCCCAGGCAGCCGGGGCACTGCCAGAAGTAGTGGGCGGCCTCGAAGCCGCAGGCGGCGCAGCGGTAGCGCAGCAGCGGTTTAACGGCCTTCTCCAGCGCCTGCACCATGGGTGCGGCTTCATCGGCCGGCAGGGCGGCTGCGTTGAGCTTGAGCAGCTCGGTCGCGGCCGACAGCGCCGGTTGCTCGCGCAGATGCGTGGCCAGGCGTTGACGCTGTGGACCGGGTTGTAGCGTGGCCAGCGCGCGCAGCAGATGCATGCTGGGCGCACGCTGGTACTGCTCGGTTAGCAGCGCGATGGCGCGCTCGGGCTGACCCAGGGACTGGGCGGCTGCGGCGCAATCGGCGGCGACCAGGTTGAAGGCCGGCGGGTTCGCGGTCAGCAGCTTCGTGAAAGCAGCCATCGCGCCTTCAGCATGGCCGGCCTTGAGCAGCAACTGGCCTTGCAGCACATAGGCCCGGGCGCCCTCGGGTTCGCGGCGCTGGGCCTGGCCGAGCAGTTCCAGCGCGAGATCGCCATGGCCCTGCGATTGCGCGACGAGGGCCTGCTCGCAGAGGTAATGCGCGATGCGACCCGAGAACGAGCCCGTGCCGGCGGCCTCTAGCTCGGCGGCAACTTCCGCAGCCTTGGCCCAGTCGCGCGAGCGCTCGTACAGCGACAGCAGCGCCAGGCGCGCCTCGCGCTCAAAGGCGGTGTTGCGCAGCTCGGCATAAGCGGCCTCGGCGCGGTCGAACAGGCCGGCCTTGAAGAAATCTTGAGCCAGTTCGTGCTGGGCGCGGTCACGATCGGTCTTGGGCAGGTCGCCACGGCGCAGCAGGTGCTCGTGCACGCGCACGGCGCGCTCTGTCTCGCCACGGCGGCGGAACAGGCTGCCCAGTGCGAAGTGCAGCTCGGAGGTGTCGGGGTCGTTCTGGACGGCTTCGATGAAGGCGTCGATGGCCTTGTCCTGCTGCTCGTTCAACAGCAGGTTCAAGCCTTTGAAATACGCCTTGGGCGATTCCTTCTCTTCAAGCTTCCATTGCCTGGAGTCGAGCTTGGAGGCCAGCCAGCCGAGGACGAAGACGACGGGCAGGACAAAGAGCAACCAGCGTGGATCAAACTCCATCTTGGTGGGCAGCGAAGGGCGCTGAGAGAGAGGGAGACGCGTCCGGCGCCGGCGCGGGAGCGGTGGGCAGGGGCTCGATGCGCTGCGCCGCGCGGCGGTGGCGCCACCAGGCCGGCACCATGGCCAGCACGCCGAAGGCCGCGCCCAGGCCGAAGGCGATGAGCACGATGATGACCTGGGGCGCGCGCCATTCGTGGCCGAAGAACCAGCGCACGACGGCGTCGTGGCTGTTGTTCAGCGCGAAGGCGAACAGCGTGAAGAAGAGCAGGGCCCGCAGGAGCCAGACGAGGGTGCGCATGGCCCCGGATTCTGTCTCAGGCCGACTCAGGCGTCCGTCACCGGAAGATGCTTGTCGACCGCCTCGCGCAGCGCCTTGCCGGGCTTGAAATGCGGCGCCAGTTTTTCGGGAATCATGACCTGCTCGCCGCTGCGCGGATTGCGGCCCACGCGGGGCGGGCGGCGGCTGATGGAGAAGCTGCCAAAGCCGCGGATCTCGATGCGATGGCCGCGGGCGAGGGCGTCGCTCATCGCGTCGAGGATGGTCTTGACGGCGAACTCGGTGTCGCGCTGGGTCAATTGGCCAAATCGTTCGGCGAGCACGGCGACGAGGTCGGAGCGGGTCATGGCGGAGCTTTGTAGGAAGCTGAAATTGAAACAGGCCCGCTGGCGAGGCCGGCGAGCCTGTGGGGAGCATACCCGGCCTCCGCAGAGGCCGGGCAGTCAACCGAGAGCTTAGTTGCCCTGGTTGTCCAGCTTGGCGCGCAGCAGGGCGCCCAGGCTGGTGGTGCCGGCGTTTTCACGCTCGCTCGTCTGGCTCAGGCGCTGCATGGCTTCCTGGTTGTCGGCGTTGTCCTTGGCCTTGATGGACAGCTGGATGTTGCGGGTCTTGCGGTCGATGTTGACGATGACGGCAGTGACTTCGTCGCCTTCCTTGACCACGTTACGGGCATCTTCCACGCGGTCGCGGGAGATTTCCGAGGCACGCAGATAGGCCATCACGCCTTCAGCCAGCTCGATCTCGGCGCCACGTGGGTCGACCGTGATGACCTTGCCGGTCACCGAAGCGCCACGGTCATTGATCGTGGTGTAGGCGGTGAAGGGGTCGCTGTCCAGCTGCTTGATGCCCAGGGAGATGCGCTCGCGCTCGACGTCCACGGCCAGCACGACGGCTTCGACTTCCTGGCCCTTCTTGAAGTTGCGAACGGCGGTTTCGCCGGTTTCGTCCCAAGAGAGGTCGGACAGGTGCACCAGGCCGTCGATGCCTTGCGCCAGGCCCACGAACACGCCGAAGTCGGTGATCGACTTGACCGGGCCCTTGACCTTGTCGCCGCGCTTGACGTTCTCGGCGAACTCTTCCCACGGGTTGGCCTTGCACTGCTTCATGCCCAGGCTGATGCGGCGCTTGTCTTCGTCGATTTCCAGAACCATGACTTCGACTTCGTCGCCCAGCGTGACCAGCTTGCTGGGGGCGATGTTCTTGTTGGTCCAGTCCATCTCGGAGACGTGCACCAGGCCTTCGATGCCCGGCTCGATCTCGACGAACGCGCCGTAGTCGGCGATGTTCGTGACCTTGCCGAACAGGCGCGTGCCGGTCGGGTAGCGGCGAGCAACGCCGAACCACGGGTCGTCGCCCAACTGCTTGATGCCCAGCGAGACGCGGTTCTTCTCGGCGTCGAACTTCAGGACCTTGGCGGTCAGTTCCTGGCCGACCTGAACGACTTCGCTCGGGTGGCGGACACGGCGCCATGCCATGTCGGTGATGTGCAGCAGGCCGTCGATGCCGCCCAGGTCCACGAACGCACCGTATTCGGTGATGTTCTTGACCACGCCGTTGACGATGGCGCCTTCGGACAGCGTCTCGAGCAGCTTGGCGCGCTCTTCACCCATGGAGGCTTCGACCACGGCGCGACGCGACAGCACAACGTTGTTGCGCTTGCGGTCGAGCTTGATGACCTTGAACTCCATGGTCTTGCCCTCGTAGGGGCTCATGTCCTTCACCGGGCGCGTGTCCAGCAGCGAGCCGGGCAGGAAGGCGCGGATGCCGTTGACCAGGACGGTCAGGCCGCCCTTGACCTTGCCGGAGACGGTGCCGGTCACGAAGTCGCCGGACTCCAAGGCCGTTTCCAGGCTCAGCCACGAGGCCAGGCGCTTGGCCTTGTCGCGCGACAGGATGGTGTCGCCGTAGCCGTTTTCGATGGCGTCGATGGCGACGGAGACGAAGTCGCCGACCTGGACTTCCAGTTCGCCCTGGTCGTTCTTGAACTCTTCGATGGGCACGTAGGCTTCGGACTTGAGGCCTGCGTTGACGACGACGAAGTTGTGTTCGACACGAACGACTTCAGCCGAGATCACTTCGCCAGCGCGCATGTCGGAGCGCTGCAGCGACTCCTCGAACATGGCGGCGAAGGATTCCATGCCGGAATCTTGGGCGGTTTGGGTTTGGGACATGTTGATGGGATCCTGATGCGCCGGGGAGCCCCGGACGCGGCGTGCAGACAAGCTGCGGGTTAAGTTGTTGACATCACCGCCCTCAGTGAACTGACGTTCGGAGGGAAGGGCGGCGGGCCGTGGCTTCTCAAGCCTGGACCCTTCTTGGCGCTTCGTGCGTAACGAGGCGCTTCAGAAGGGCCGGCGCTGTTGCCACCAACCGAGCATCCGATCCACCGAGGCTTCGATGGTCAGCGCCGAGTTGTCGAGCAGCTGCGCGTCCTGCGCTGGGGCCAGAGGAGAGGCCGAGCGGTTCTTGTCCCGTTCGTCCCGCGCCTCCAAATCTTCGCGTAAGCCTTTAATATTAGCGGAAATACCCTTGGAAATCAATTGCTTATACCGCCGCTCGGCGCGCGTGGCGGCGCTGGCCGTGAGGAAGACCTTGAGGTCGGCGTCGGGAAAGATGGCCGTGCCCATGTCGCGGCCGTCCGCGACCAGGCCGGGCAGGCGGCGAAAGCTCAGCTGCAGCTCGTGCAGCGCCTGGCGGACGGCGGGGTGCACGGCGACCTGCGAGGCCAGCAGGCCGGTCGCTTCGGCGCGCAGGCGGGCGCTGACGTCCTCCTGGCCAAGGAAGACCTGCCCGTCGGTGAAACGCAGTTGCAGCGTCGGCACGATGGCCGCCACGGCGGCGCCGTCGTCCAGGTTCAGGCCGGCACGACGCGCGGCCAGGCCGGTCACGCGGTAGAGGGCGCCGGAGTCGAGCACCGCGAAGCCCAAGGCCTTGCCCACCTCGTCAGCCAGCGTGCCCTTGCCGGAGGCGGTCGGGCCGTCGATGGTGATGACGGGGATGTCGGCGGCGCGGGCCGTGACGACGCCGAACAGCGTCTCGAAGTAGTCCGGGAAGGTCTTGGCGACGCAGTGCGGCTCAAGGATGCGCACCGGCTGGGCGGTGTCGGTCACCAGGCCGTTGAAGGCGGCCAGCGAGAAGCACATCGCGACGCGGTGGTCGTCGTAGGTGTGGATGGCGGCAGCCTGCCAATCGTGCAGCGGCTGCACGCGGATCCAGTCAGGGCCCTCGTCGACCGTCGCGCCCAGCTTGCGCAGCTCGGCCGCCATCGCAGCAATGCGGTCGGTCTCCTTGACGCGCCAGCTGGCGATGTTGGTCAGCGTCGTCGGGCCGTCGGCGTAGAGCGCCATCACGGTCAGCGTCATCGCCGCGTCGGGGATGTGGTTGCAGTCCAGCGTGATGCCCTTGAGCGGCCAGGCGCCGCGGCGGACTTCCAGCCAGTTCGGGCCGGCTTTGACCTCAGCGCCCATGGCGGCGGCAGCCTCGATGAAGCGCACGTCGCCCTGCAGGGACTCGCTGCCGACGCCTTCGATACGCATGGGCGCGTCGCTCGCGGCGATGGCGCCCAGGCCGACGAAATAGGACGCCGACGACGCGTCGCCTTCGACGAACACCTCGCCCGGCGAGCGGTAGCGGCTGCCGGCCGGAATCACGAAGGCCTCCCAGCCCTCGCGTCGCACCTCAATACCGAAGCGCGCCAGCAGCGCCAGCGTGATCTCGATGTAGGGCTTGGAGATCAGCTCGCCGATGACCTCGATGCGGATGTCGCGCTTGGCGACCAGGGGCAGGGCCAACAGCAAGGCGGTCAGGAACTGGCTGGACACGTCGCCACGCACGCGCACCGGTGTGTCCAGCGCGAGCGGGGACGGGCCGCGCAGGCGCAGCGGCGGATAGCCCGCGTTGCCGAGGTCGTCGATCTCGCAGCCCAGGCCGCGCAGCGCGTCAACCAGGTCGCCAATGGGCCGCTCGTGCATGCGCGGTACGCCCGAGACCTCGAAGCTGCCGCCTTGGGTCGCGGCCAGCAAGGCCAGCGCGGCGGTCAGCGGGCGCATCGCCGTGCCCGCATTGCCGAGGAAGAGCTGGGCCTGCTTGGCCAGCAACTGGCCGCCCAGGCCGTTGATGCTGACCGCGTCGCCGTCGCGCACCACACCGCAGCCCAGGGCGCGTAACGCGTCCAGCATGACGGCCGTGTCGTCGGAGGCGAGCAGGTCGCGCACGACGGTGCGGCCTTCGCTCAGCGCCGCCAGCAGCAGCACGCGGTTGGAAATGCTCTTAGAGCCGGGCAGGCGCACGGTGCCTGCGGCGCCGCGCAGCGGCGGCAGGTCGAGGAAAGGAATCTTGAACATCACTTAGCCGTAGGGCGGCCGGGAGGGAGGGCAGGGGTGGGCGCAGGCGCAGGATTGCCCCAGGCCGCACGGCCTTCGGCGATGGGCCGCAGCGCGGCTTCCAGTGCCGTGGCGTCGCCGGCTTCGATCAGGGCTTCGAGCTGGTCCAGCATGGTGCGAAAGCGCTTGGACTGGGCCAGCACCTCGTGCTTGTTGGCCAGCAGGATGTCGCGCCAGACGCCCGGCTCGCCCGCAGCGATGCGGGTGAAGTCGCGGAAGCCCGGGCCGGCCAGGCTGAGGTAGTCACGCGCCGCCGGTTGCTCGGCGATGGCCTGGAAGTAAGCGAAGGCCAGCAGATGCGGCAAGTGACTGACGGCGGCGAAGGCGGCGTCGTGGTTGTGCGGCCGCATCTTCAGCACCGTGGAGCCCAGGGCCGACCAGACGTCGGTGGCGCGYTGCACCAGCATCGGGTTGGTGAAGGGCTGGGGCGTCAGGATGACCTGCCGCCCCTCGTAGAGCGTGGCCTCGGCGTGCTGCACCCCACCCGACTCCTTGCCCGCGATGGGGTGGCAGGGCACGAAGCTGGCGGCGCGCTCACCCAGCGCCCGGCGTGCCGCCTCGATGACGTCGCACTTGGTGGAGCCGACGTCCATGAACAGGACGCCCGGGTTCACGAGATGGCGGATGGCCTTGAGCGTGCTCTCCGTAGCCGACACAGGCACGGCGATTAGCACGATGTCGGACCCGGACACGGCCAGCAGCGCCGACTCGGCGGCCACGTCGATGACGCCCAACTTCTTGGCCAGCTTGGTCGTCGACGGSGACTTGCTGTAGCCGAYSACSCGCTTGACCAGGCCGGCSYKTTTCATCGCCAGCGCGAASSWGCCGCCCATCAGGCCGCATCCGATCACGCCGAGTTGTTGGAACATGATCAGTTCTTGACCGGGTAGGCACCCAGCACCTTGAAGAAAGCGCAGATCTCGCGCAGTTCGTTCAGTGCATCGGCCACGTGAGGCTGTGTCGGGTGGCCGTCGAGGTCGATGTAGAAGTAGTAGTCCCACTGGCCGGTGCGGGCAGGGCGGGACTCAAGGCGGGTCATAGACACGCCATGCTTCTTCAGCGGCACCAGCAAATCGTGCATTGCGCCCGGGCGGTTGGCCACGGAGACGACCAGGCTGGTGCAGTCACGCCCGGTGGCCGGCGGCGTGGCCATCGTCTGCGGCAGGCAGATGACGGCGAAGCGGGTGCGGTTGTAGGCCTCGTCCTGGATGGCGTGGGCGACGATGTGCACGCCGAACAGCGTGGACGCGCGCTCGGCGCCCAGCGCGGCCCAGGCCGGGTTGGTGGCGGCCAGGCGGGCACCCTCGGCGTTGCTGGACACGGCGCGCCGCTCGACGTCGGGCAGATGCTTGTTGAGCCAGTTCTGGCACTGGGCCAGCGCCTGCGGATGCGCCAGCACCGCCTCGATGCCGTGCATGGAGGGTTCCCTGCGCATCAGGTTGTGGCGGATCAACAGGGACACCTCGCCGACGACATGGCAGGGGGTATGCAAGAACAGATCCAGCGAGCGCGTCACGACACCCTCGGTCATGTTCTCCACGCCGACAACGCCGAACTGCGCGCCGCCGCTGGCCGTCGCATGGAAGACCTCGTCGAAGTTGGCGCAGTAGGTCATGTCCGCCGCACCGCCGAAATACTCCAGCGCGGCCTGCTCGCAGAAGGTGCCCATGGGGCCCAGCACGGCGACACGCTGCGGCGACTCCAGCGCCAGGCAGGCGGACATGATCTCGCGCCAGATCGCGGCAACATGCTCGCCCTTCAGCGGGCCGGGGTTGGCGGCGCGGATCTTGTCGATCACCTGGGCGACGCGGTCGGGGCGGAAGAAGGGCGTGCCTTCGGCGCGCTTGATCTCGCCGACCTGCTCGGCGACGTGGGCGCGCTCGTTCAGCAACGCCAGCAATTGCTTGTCCAGGCCGTCGATCTGGTCGCGCAGCGCCAGCAGGGCCTGGGAGGCGACGGGTTCAGCCATGACGGGCCTCGAAATCCTTCAGGAACGACACCAGCGCCTGCACGCCTTCCAGCGGCATCGCGTTGTAGATGGAGGCGCGCATGCCGCCGACCGACTTGTGGCCCTTGAGCGCCAGCAGGCCGGCGGCCTTGGCCTGGGTGAGGAAGGGCTCGTTGAGCTTCTCGTCACGCAGCAGGAAGGGCACGTTCATGCGCGAGCGGCAACTGGGGGCGACGCGGTTCTCGTACAGGCCGGAGGCGTCCAGCGCGCCGTAGAGCAGGGCGGCCTTGTCGATGTTGCGCTGCTCGATGGCTGCGAGGCCGCGCTTGCCGGCGTATTCCAGCGCCTTGACCCAATGGAACACCAGGCCGGCGACGTAGATAGCGAACGTCGGCGGCGTGTTGTACATGGACTGGTTGGCGGCCACGGTCTCGTAGTTGAAGGCCGAGGGGCAGATGTCCAGCGCGTGGCCGAGCAGGTCATCGCGCACGAACACGAGCGTCATGCCGGCTGGGCCGATGTTCTTCTGTGCGCCGCCGAAGGCCAGGCCCACGTGCTCCCAGGCTATCGTGCGCGATAGCAGATGGGACGAAACGTCGATGACCAGCGGCACGCCGTTCGTCAGCTGCGGCAGTTCGTGGAACTCGACACCGTCGATGGTCTCGTTCGTGCAGAGATGCAGGTAGGCGGCGTCGTCGCGCAGCGCCCACTCGCGCGGGATGGCGTAGCCCTTGCCGATGTCGGCCGCGATCTGCACGTCGGCGTAGCGGCGCGCCTCGGCCGCGCTCTTGCGCGACCAGGAGCCGGTGACGACGACGTCGACCTTGCCGCCACGGCTGAGATTCAATGGCACGATGGCGTTCTCGCCCAGGCCGCCGCCCTGCATGAACAGGATGCGAAAGTTGCTCGGCACCGCCAGCAACTCACGCAGATCCGCTTCAGCACCCTCCAGGATGGCGCCGAACTCCTTGCCGCGATGGCTCATCTCCATGACGCTCATGCCGCTGCCGTGCCAATCGAGCATCTCGGCGGCCACCTGCCGCAGCACGGGCTCGGGCAGGGTGGCGGGGCCGGGGGCGAAGTTGAACGGGCGGGATGAGGTCATCGACGGGCGGGCTGGCTGCGGATTACTTCTTCGGTGCGGCGGACGCCGCCGGCTTGGGTGCCGAGGCGGGCGGCTGCGGCTGGATGCCAAGCTGCTTGGCGAGGGTGGCCTGCAAGGTCTTGAAGCGGCCATCCAGCGTCGGACCGGCTTCGCCCATGACCTTTTGCACGATGGCCTTCTGCAGTTCGGCGTTTGCCATGCTGAATTTCTGGCTGACCGGTGATTCTGCCCAGGCCAGCACCTGCTTCAGTTCGTCCTCGTTGAAGCGTTCGTCCAGCAGTGCCGAAGCAGTGTTGGGCACGGCTTTGGAGATCTTGTCCTTCAGATAGGGCACGTTCTCTTCGGCGAACTTCTTCAGTTCCGCTTCCAGGGCTTTGGCAGTGGCTTCGCGCTTCTCTGCCGGCACCTGCTGGACTGCACCGCGCAGTTGCTGTGCCAGTTGCGAAAGCGGCGCCTGCACGAGGCCGTTTGCCATGCTATCGGCCCCCTGCTGCTGCAGCGCGACGATCTTGTCGATCAGCGCCTTCTTGGCCGGCGACGGTTGGGCCAGGGCGGAACCGGCCGCGAGGGCCAGCGCGAGGGCCAGGCCCAGTTTGCGAGAAATCATGTCAATCCTTGGGAGCTTCAGGGGTGTCATTGGTCGGGTCGGCCTCGCCCGGTTCGGCGGCGGCATCGGCTTCATTGGCGTCGTTCTCGACGATGCGCTGCAGGCCCGACAGCTTGCTGCCGTCGTCCAGCGCGATCAGCGTGACGCCTTGCGTGGCGCGGCCCAGTTCGCGGATCTCGCTGACGCGGGTGCGCACGAGCACGCCCTTGTCGGTGATCAGCATGATCTCGTCCTCTGGGCGCACCAGCGTGGCGGCGACGACGCGGCCGTTGCGCTCGCTTTGCTGGATGGCGATCATGCCCTTGGTGCCACGCCCGTGGCGGGTGTACTCCAGGATGCTGGTGCGCTTGCCGTAGCCGTTTTCGGTGGCGGTCAGCACGCTCTGCGATTCGTCCTCGGCCACCAGCATGGCGATGAGGCGCTGGTCGGGCTCGAGCATCATGCCGCGCACGCCGCGGGCGGTGCGGCCCATGGGGCGCACGTCGTCCTCGTCGAAGCGCACGGCCTTGCCGCCGTCGCTGAACAGCATCACGTCGTGGCGGCCGTCGGTCAGCGCGGCGCCGATCAGGTGGTCGCCTTCGTCCAGGTCGACGGAAATGATGCCGGCCTTGCGCGGGTTGGCGAAGTCCTTCAGCGAGGTCTTCTTGACCGTGCCCATGGCGGTAGCCATGAAGATGAAGTGATCTTCTGGGAAGCTGCGGAACTCGCCGGTCAGCGCCAGCACGACGGTGATCTTCTCGCCGGCCTGCAGCGGGAACATGTTGACGATGGGCTTGCCGCGCGAGTTGCGCGAACCCTGCGGCACTTCCCAGACCTTGAGCCAATAGACGCGGCCGCGGTCGGAGAAGCACAGCAGCCAGTCGTGCGTGTTGGCGATGAAGAGCTGGTCGACCCAATCGTCATCCTTGGTCTGCGTGGCCTGCTTGCCGCGGCCACCGCGCTTCTGCGCACGGTATTCGCTCAGCGCCTGGCTCTTGATGTAGCCGGTGTGCGAGAGCGTCACGACCATGTCGGTCGGCGTGATCAGGTCTTCGGTGCCGAGTTCCTGGGCGTTGTGCTCGATGACGCTGCGGCGCGCGCCCAGCTTGGTCTGGCCGAACTCGGTCTTCAGCTGGATCAGCTCGTCGCTGATGATGCTGGTGACCCGGGCCGGCGTGGCCAGGATGTCCAGCAGGTCGGCAATCTCCGACATCACTTCCTTGTACTCGCCGACGATCTTGTCCTGCTCCAGGCCGGTCAGGCGCTGCAGGCGCATCTGCAGGATCTCGCCGGCCTGCGATTCCGACAGGCGATACAGGCCATCGGTCTGCATGCCGTACTCGGGCTCCAGACCGTCGGGGCGGAAGGCCGAGCGGCCGCCGGGCGTCTGGCCTTCGGCGCGGGACAGCATCTCGCGCACCAGTGACGAATCCCAGCTCTTGGCCATCAGCGCGGCCTTGGCGACGGGCGGCGTCGGCGAGGTCTTGATGGTCTCGATGAACTCGTCGATGTTGGCCAGCGCCACCGCCAGGCCTTCCAGTACATGGCCACGCTCGCGCGCCTTGCGCAGCTCGAAAATTGTGCGCCGGGTCACCACCTCACGGCGGTGCTCCAGGAACACGATGACCATGTCGCGCAGATTGCAGAGCTTGGGCTGGCCGTCGATGAGGGCCACCATGTTCATGCCGAAGCTGTCCTGCAGCTGCGTCTGCTTGTAGAGGTTGTTCAGCACCACTTCGGGGACTTCACCGCGCTTGAGCTCGATGACGACGCGCATGCCCGACTTGTCGGACTCATCCTGGATGTGGCTGATGCCCTCGATCTTCTTCTCGTGCACCAATTCGGCGATGCGCTCGAGCAGCGTCTTCTTGTTGACCTGATAGGGGATCTCGTCAACGATGATCGACTGGCGGGCGCCCTTGTCGATGTCCTCGAAATGCACCTTGGCGCGCATGACGACTCGGCCGCGGCCAGTGCGGTAGCCGTCGCGCACGCCAGCCAGGCCGTAGATGATGCCGGCGGTGGGGAAGTCCGGCGCCGGGATGATCTCCATCAGCTCGTCGACCGTGCACTCCGGGTTCTTCAGCGCGAACAGGCAGGCGTCGATGACTTCGTTGAGGTTGTGCGGCGGGATATTCGTCGCCATACCCACGGCAATACCCGACGAGCCATTCACCAGCAGATTCGGCAAACGGGTCGGCAGGACCAGCGGTTCCTTATGGCTGCCGTCGTAATTCGGCCCGAAATCGACAGTTTCCTTGTCGATGTCCGCCAGCATTTCGTGGGCGATTTTGTCGAGCCGGATTTCGGTGTATCGCATCGCGGCGGCGTTATCGCCGTCGATGGAACCGAAGTTGCCCTGCCCGTCGATCAGCATGTGGCGCAGGCTGAATGGCTGGGCCATGCGGACGATGGTGTCGTAAATCGCCGAGTCGCCGTGCGGATGGTATTTACCCATCGTTTCACCCACTGCCTGCGCACTCTTGCGGTACTTGGCGTTGTAGGTGTTGCCCATCTCGTTCATCGCGTACAGCACGCGACGGTGCACCGGCTTGAGGCCGTCGCGGGCATCGGGCAGGGCGCGGCCGACGATCACGCTCATCGCGTAATCGAGGTAGGAGCGGCGCATCTCCTCCTCGAGGCTGATCGGCAGGGTTTCCTTGGCGAACTGGGTCATGCGGGCTCGATCTTCAGCGTGCGCGGCCTGGCCTCACGGCGGGGCAACATCAGGGGTGGCGAAAGGTGCTAATTCTATGCGGAGCGCTACCCTGTAGCAGGAGCGCAACAGCGTCACCGCGCCCACGAACGTAGGCCGCCACAATGCGGTCGACCCAGTGCCCACATGGCACAATCGTTGAGTCCCTAGGAGAAACCCTAAAGACTCTCCTGCGGTTTGAGTACTGACTCTCGCAGGGCAACTGCGGCATTCCTTGAGAGGAGAATCATGAAGAAACTGAATCGCGTGGCGTCGCTGTTTGCGGTGGCTGCCGTCGCCGTTGCGGCATCGTCTGGCGCGTCGGCGCAAACCATCGACAACTGGCGTGCTACCGACGGTACCGTCTGGAAGAACGGCACCAACGAATATTGCTGGCGCGACAACTTCTGGACGCCGGCAACGGCTGCCAAGGGTTGCGACGGCGAAATCAAGCCTGCGGAAAAGCCGCTCGCTCCGCCTGCGCCGCCGCCTCAGCCCCCGGTGCCCCCGCCTGTCCCGCCGAAGCCGGTCCCCCCGCCGCCTCCGGCTCCGGTCAGCGAGAAGGTCACCTTCGCTGCTGATGCCTTCTTCGACTTCGACAAGTCGACGCTGAAGCCCGAAGCCACCGCCAAGCTGGATGACCTAGTCAGCAAGACCAAGGGCATCAACCTGGAAGTCATCATCGCCGTGGGCCACACCGACTCGGTGGGCAGCGATGAGTACAACCAGAAGCTGTCGATCCGCCGCTCGGAAGCCGTCAAGGCCTACCTGGTGGGCAAGGGTGTCGAGCCGAACCGCGTCTACACCGAAGGCAAGGGCGAAAAGCAGCCCGTGGCCGACAACAAGACCACCGAAGGCCGCGCGAAGAACCGTCGCACGGAAATCGAAGTCGTCGGTACCCGCAACAAGTAAGCTCCGGTGCCTTCGGGCACTGAGCGCAAAGCCCCGCCGGCTCGCCGTCGGGGCTTTTTTATTTTCAGCAGACCATGACGATCAACRCCGACCCGCAAGAGCTCGCCAAGTTTGGCGAACTGGCCCACCGCTGGTGGGACCCCGAAAGTGACTTCAAGCCGCTGCACCAGATCAACCCGCTGCGGCTGGGCTGGATCCAGCAGTTCTCCGCGCTGGCGGGGAAGCGCGTCGTCGACGTGGGCTGCGGTGGCGGCATCCTGAGCGATTCCATGGCCCGTGCCGGTGCACAGGTGCTGGGCATCGACCTGTCGACCAAGCCGCTGCGTGTCGCCGAATTGCACGCGATGGAAGCCGGCACCGAGGGCGTGGAATACCGCGAGATTGCCGTCGAGGCGCTCGCCGCGGAGCAGCCTGCGAGCTTCGACGCCGTCACCTGCATGGAGATGCTGGAGCATGTGCCCGACCCCGCCTCCGTCGTGCGCGCCCTGGCCACCTTGGTCAAGCCCGGCGGCTGGGTGTTCTTGTCGACGCTGAATCGCAACGCCAAGTCCTTCCTCCTCGCCATCGTCGGTGCCGAATACGTGCTGAACATGCTGCCCAAGGGCACGCATGAATACGCGCGTTTCCTGAAACCTTCCGAGCTGGCACAGTTTTGCCGCGACGCCGGCCTGGAGCTGCAAACCAGCCGCGGCCTCAGCTACAACCCGCTGACGCAGCGCTACAGCCTGGGTAGCGACACCGACGTCAACTACCTGCTTGCCTGCCGGCGCCCGTTGTGACGCCGCTCGCCCCGCGCTGGGCGCATCTGCAGGCAGTCCTCTTCGACCTGGACGGCACGTTGATCGACAGCGCCGGGGACCTGGCCCGCGCGGCGAACGCGATGCGCGCCGAACGTGGGCTGGTGCCGCTGCCGCTTGCGCAATATCGGCCGCATGGCGGCTCGGGTGCACGCGGCATGCTCGGCCAGGCCTTCGCCGTCGCGCCCGGGGAGCCGCTGTACGACGAGCTGAAGCGCGAGTTTCTCGATCGCTATGAGGCGCTGATGTTCGACAGCACGGCCCCGTTTGCCGGCGTCGAGGCTGAGCTTGTGGCGCTGTCGGCTGCTGGCCTTGCCTGGGGCATCGTCACCAACAAGGCCGAGCGCTTCGCGCTGCCGTTGACGGCGGCGCTGCGCCTCGGCGCGCAAACGGTGGTTGGCGGCGACACAACGGGTCATACCAAGCCCCATCCCGCGCCGCTGCTGGAAGCGGCGCGTCGGCTGGGTGCGGCGCCCGAGGCCTGCCTCTACGTCGGCGACGACGAACGCGACGTCATTGCCGGTCGCGCCGCCGGCATGGCAACGGCGGTGGCGGCCTGGGGCTACCTGGGCCCGCAGGCCGATCACCGTCAGTGGGGCGCCGATATCGTGCTGTCTGCGCCGGGTGAGCTCTTGAAGCCGCTCGGACTGGCCTAAACTAGGCCTCTCTGGGGCCGACTTGGTTTCGACGTGGGTGCGGATCCGGAGTAGGGCATGCCGAGCACCAGTTCGCTCGTAAAACCACTGGAAACAAAGTAACTGCAAACGACTCTACGTTCGCACTCGCCGCTTAATTGCGGATGAGCTTCTCAACGGCAGGCCGATGGGCCGGGCTGAACCTCGCAAGGGGCTAGGCTGAGAAGTCACTCACATCGGCTGGCAATGCGCTGGGTCACTCAGTGTGTTGTGAGATCAAGTGACTGGCGGGAAAGCTAGCGTGCCACTGCGCGAGTTGACCGTGAGATTCAAATCAGCCGGCTAAGCATGTAGATCTGCCCGGTGATGGCTTGCGGACGGGGGTTCAATTCCCCCCGGCTCCACCATCCAAACGAAAAG